>DATILZ010000445.1:0-2481 GCA_035475995.1 Hanamia sp.
GGATATTGTTGTAAGTGGTAAGAACAATATTATCTGCATTAAAAAAAGCACTGGAGCCTTTATCTTTTAAAACCCCTATTACCCGGTATTTGATGCCATCAGCAGTAATCACTTTATCTAAAGCATGCAAGGTATTATCGCCATATAATTTTTGTGCTACGCTATTCCCTAAAATACAAATACTCCTGCCGCTTTCAACATCTATCGAATTAAAATTTCTTCCTCCGGCAAGCGTATATCCGTTTTGAATAAGGTAATTCTCATCGCCGCCACTCATAGAAATATTCGGATTTGTTTTTATTTTATCATTACTTACAATAATGCTTTGAGGGCCGCTTATTGAAATACTTACTCTTGCCGGAAAATTATAACGTTCTTTAAAAAGCCTCGCTTCCTGGTAAGTGATTATTTTTCTTTCATTCGATTTTTTAGCCCTTAATGCACCGGTACTGGTTTTTTTTACTTCCCGCCCCCCACCTATTCTGATATTAATATCACGGTAACGGATGCTGAATGAATTAGCACCCATGGTAGCAAAACTTTCAGAAAGGCTTTGGTTCATAGACGCAATGGCAGTAATGATACCGATAAGCGCCATGATACCAAAAGCAATGATTGCCACAGTAATGCCTGTACGAAGCTTGTTACTTTTTACGGTGCGAAAAGCAAGAGAAAGAGAATCTTTTAATTGCATCTTTTCATTTAAATATTTACAAATAATCCTGAAATAATGGTGAAGGTACTATTTCAATCCAATTGGTAAATTACCATTCCTGTATATTTTGACAGTGATGGTTTTGAAGAAGAAATGCAGTTATTTGTTGGTTTACTGAAAAAAGTATTTAGCAAAAAAAAAATGAAATCAGTTAATCATTTAATAAGGAAAGATCCAGTACGAATCCGGGCAAAATGTCTTCTCCTGAAAGCGTATTTTGAAAACCTTCAATTTTTTCTATTGTTCCATTCTTCCGGAAAATTAATACCGTTTTATTTTCAGAATTGATGAGCCAGGCAAGCGCACAACCATTTTCAATCCATTTGTGCATTTTGTTTGTCAACGACTTTAAATTATCTGAATTACTTTTTAATTCAATTACAAAATCGGGACAAATATGAGGAAATTGATTCTTTTCATTGTCACTTAACCTTTTCCATTTATCTATTGCTAACCAACTTGCATCAGGCGAACGAACAGAACCATCTGGTAATGTAAATCCGGTGGAGGAATCAAAGCAAACGCCGGTTCGTTTTTTACCATTCCAAAACTCTAATTGAAAGGACAATTTTAAATTTTGTTTCCCAGTATTTGCATTAGTTGGTGCTATAATGGTAATTTGTTTATTCTCATCTCTTTCGATGCGCCATAAATCATTTTGCTGGCAGAAATCAAAGAATTCTTTCTCCGACATTGAATCAGATAAATCTCCTTTAATTGGTAATGTGATATCGTTTAGGGCAATTTCCATAATCCAAATTTACAGAATTTTATTTGTACAAATGCACACGTTACTTTGGATAAAATGCAAACATTAATTTGCAAAATCTTAAATCTGTGAGACAGTTGAAATTGGTTGATTTTTAAAACAATCAGCGGAAATCCGGAAGTTCATATTTTACCGGGGGGTTAACCAATGTGTTATTGCCCTACATTTGATGTAATAATTTATAAGAATGGAATCAAAAAAAATACCTGAAAAATGGAAATTTCCTGCGTTTGACAGAATCAATTCTTTTCAAAAGCTTTTCATTTGCATCGCTATTGCAGCAGCAGTTTATTTTATTGTTGAAATAAAAAATATTGATCTTCTTACGCATGTAATGATCGGATGGGATACTTTTAGCCTCTGCATGATCGTAATGAGCTGGGTTACATTTTTCATCACTTCATCTCAACAAATCCGTGAACAGGCGCGGGTTCAGGATCAGGGCACCTCCATAATTTTTATACTGGTGCTGGTATCTACGATCGCCAGTATTCTCGCTGTTTTGTTATTGCTTGTAGTAAAAGAAAACGGCCATCAGTCACATTCATGGCGACTTCCGATTGCCATTGCCGGAATGATCTTTTCCTGGTTTTTAATTCATACGATTTTCACCCTTCGGTATGCGCACATTTATTATGGTGATCATCCTACTACGCCCGATAAGTATCGTGGCGGTTTATCATTTCCAGATGATGCAACGCCTGAATATATTGACTTCGCTTACTTTTCCTTTGTTTTGGGAATGACTTTCCAGGTATCAGATGTGAATATTACTTCAAAAAGATTCCGGCAACTTGCTTTATGGCATAGCCTTCTTTCATTTGGTTTTAATACAATAATGATTGCGCTAACCATCAATGTAATTGCAGGATATGGAGATTAAAACGAAATATCTTTTTTAAATTTTTTATTGCCGGTAAACAAACAAATAGTTGAAATTCTATTCTCCGGGATGATATTTTCTTTCTGCATGTTTCAACACATCTTCTTTATAAAA
>DATILZ010000446.1:0-6167 GCA_035475995.1 Hanamia sp.
ATAAAAAAACTGGGCGATAATAGCGCCGGTAAAATTTTTATGCTTGAATAAAGGCTTTACATCCAATGATTTTTCAGAAACTAATTTGCTTTCTTTTATTTCGGGAAGGTGAGTGCGAAAAAATAAAAAGGCAATGATTAAAACGATTGCGCCGATTATCACATATACCATTTTTACTGAATCGAGATTACCGGAATTTTTATTTCCAAAGAATAAATTCGCTCCGATAATAGGGCCGATAAAAGAACCAACACCATTAAAACATTGCGAAAGATTTAAACGGAACTCAGAAGATTCAGGTTTGCCCAAGACAGTAACATAAGGATTGGCGGCTGTTTCAAGGCATCCAAGTCCGGAAGCTAAAATAAATAATGCAATCAAGAAAAAGTTGAAGCTCGATTGTTGCGCAGCCGGATAAAATAAAAAAGCACCCAAAGCATACAACAGTAAACCAAGAATAATTCCTCTTTTGTAACCAAACTTATTCATGAAAAAACCAGCAGGCAAAGCAATTAAAAAATAAGCGCCAAAATAAGCGGCCTGCAATAAAGTTGACCTTGCAGTAGTGATATTTAATGTTTCCTGGAAATGTTTATTCAATACATCCAGCAAGCCGTACGCTGTTCCCCAAAGAAAAAATAAACTGGTCACCAGGATGAGTGGGAGAGTATAATTTTGTAAAGGAATATTTTTAGAAGTGGTAACAGAAACAGAAGTTGTTGATAAAGCCATAAGTTTAGTTTTATAGAAATTAAAGTTCAAATATTTTATTCATCAAAACCCATTTTTCTCCCGGTTTTGCTTTAGGAATGGCCTGCTGGTATTTCCACATTAATTCTTCCCATTCCTGCACTTTCGGATTTGCGCTGTCCATCGCGTTTTTTTTATCAAAAGAAAAACTTTCACCAGTTTCCATGATCATAAAAAGCCGGTTGAAAACACGATATATTTCGAGACTGTTGATCCCTGAATCTTTAATAGAGTCCAAAACTTCAGGCCACACGTTCTGGTGCTGTTTTTCGTATTCGGCAATTAAACTTTCGTCATCTTTCAAATCAAGAGCAAGGCAATATTTCATTGTTGAAAATTAGATTATTGAAAAGAATATACCTATTGCGATATTATCTTTCTCTTGCATTATATTATCTTTATCCTCCCAAATTTATTATGAAAGTTCTTCAAACCGAAATTAGTCCACGGATCAATAGCTTCCTTTCCCTGATCGAAAGGGATGATGCTTTTTTTAAAGCACCTTTTCATTTTCATCCGGAGATGGAATTGGTATATATTCTTGAAAGTTTTGGCAAAAGAATTATTGGTGATAATATTGAACCATTTGCCGAAGGGGATATGGTTTTTATTGGTAGTAATTTGCCGCATCTGTGGATGAATGATGAAATCTTTTATAGCGGCACTGCCAATTTAAAAGCAAAAGCAATTGTTCTTTATTTTAATAAAAACATTTTCAGTCCGGGTTTTTATGAGATGAAAGAAGCGTTTAAAATGAACGAGTTTTTTCAAAATGCAGAAAAAGGAATGCGCATTCATGGTGAAACAAAAGAGATGGTGGCAGAAAAATTTAAAAGCCTTTTGCAAAAAAAAGATTTTGAAAAAATGGTTGGCCTGCTTGAAATTCTCCATGTACTCTCTCAATCAAAAGACATTAGTTTTATTACGAGTGACGGCTATCATGCTCAATTGAAACATGCAGAAACAGATCGTTTATCCGCTGTGTATAAGTATGTGCAACATCATTTCAAAGACAATATCAGCCTTGGTACTATTGCTAATATCTCCAATCTTACCCCTCAATCTTTTTGCAGACTTTTTAAAAAGAGAACCGGCAAAAATTTTGTTGAATATCTGAATGAAGTGCGTGTATCCGTCGCCTGCAAATATTTAATAGATACTGACTGGAGTATTTCTGAAATCGCCTACAACTGCGGCTATAAAACGGTTTCCAATTTTAATAAATTATTTAAAAGCATTACCGGAACAAGTCCTAAAATTTACCGGATGGATGCTAATGTGATGTTGAGCTAAAGTTTTACAGTTAAAAGTTCCGCACCTAATTCATGAAGGGCGTTTTCTATTTTCTTTTTCTGAGATTCACGAGGCTTTTTTAGGCATAATGTAATATTTGCTGCTGATTAATACCTGTCAGCCGCCAAAAGCCGGAGCGCTAAAGATACCTTTGTAATAATGTAAAAGGTTTTTTGTATCAAATTTAAAGACGAGTTCATAATTGCCGGTAAAAGACTTTGGAATAGCATGACCATCTTCAGCAAGCCCGCTTAGATGAAAGTGAAAAGCACGCCCTGTATTTTTTTTATTTCTGCCGGAGTATCACCCACTGATACACAGCCTGCAATTGAGGAAACAAAGAAATATGCGTTTTTTCTGTTTTTTTATCTTTTATTTGTCTTATGAATAACTGTTTAATGGCCGTTTGAAATAAACTAAAAGAATTTACAGGTAATGATGATTTTCGAAAAGAAAATTTCGTTTCCCGATTTTTCCATGCAGCATTTTTCTGAAAATAATGGTCAATTGAATGGAAGTTTATCATCCATCTAAATACCCTTCTTCAACTTTGCAAAAAAATAAAGAACACATAGCACGACTTTTACAAAGGATCTGCGGGGCGGATGATGAAAAGGCGTTTGAAGAGATCTTTCAGATTTTTTATGAAAGACTGTTGAATTTTTGTATCGATTATGTAAAAGATAAAGGATATGCTGAGGAGATAGTTTCCAATGTGCTTCTGAGATTTTGGATGAAAAGAAAAGAATCGGAAATAAGAAACCTGGAGACATATTTATTTATTGCAGTGAAAAATACGTCGCTAAATCACCTAAAACAATACTCAAACTTAAGACTGGTATATCTTGAAGATGCAGGGGTTCATGACATTATGAATCCGCACGATCCGGGAAAAGAACTGGAAAGAAGAGAGTTGATTTTTAAAATGAACGAGGCGATTGAAACTTTGCCCTTGCAATGCAAAATAATTTTTAAACTGGTAAAAGAAGAAGGATTAAAATATAAACAGGTAGCTGAAATTTTAGAAATATCTCCACGCACCGTAGAAACCCAATTGGTAAGAGCGATGAAAAAACTGGATCACATTCTTTCTCCTTATATTGATTCAAAACAGTCGTCTGCCAAAACCAGGAACAAACCTTTTGAGTCTTTGAACTTTCTTTTCTCCTGGATTTTTTAATCCCAAAATTGAGTTTAATTTTTTTTCATTCCGTGTAAGTAATTTTTTGAAAAAGATTGTCCTTATTGCAACAACCCAAATTACAGGATGGGAATGAAATTCTTTTAAACAACAATTATTTTAGGAAACAAGCTGATAATTGCTTATAAAATTCTATGGACAATGACTCATTTTTAATATTGGCATCACGAATTCTCAGTGGAGAAGCCGGTGACGACGACATAAAGGAAATGGAAACTTTCCTGGCAAATGATTTCTATAAAAAGAAGTTTCATCTTTTGAAAGAATATTGGGAAAATAAAAACAGCATTACTACAGATACCGATAAGGCTTTACAAAAAATATTGTTGCAAATAAAGGAAGAGAAGAGTGAAGGTGAAACAAAAGTTGTTGCCTTACCTGGGCAAAAGACGAAGACATTTCCATTTTTCTTCAGGTTTTCTAAAGTGGCCATAGTAATATCCGTCTGTATTGCAGCGGCGTTTTTTATTCTTAAAAAAAGTAATCATCACTGGATTGCAAGCCTTGAACCCAAAACTTTCCCCTGGCACATAAAAGAAACGCCAAAAGGAGAAAAATCAACTATTATACTTGCAGATGGTACCAAAGTGATCATGAACTCTGATAGCCGGCTCAAATTTCCTGCAAGCTTTTCAGGAGAAACACGTGAAGTATATTTAACCGGGGAAGCATTTTTTGATGTAGCTCACAATGCAAAAGTTCCGTTTATTATTCATACAAGTAAAATGAATATTAAAGTTCTGGGCACTGAATTTAATGTAAAATCCTATCCGGAAGATTCCACTTCTGAAACCACTTTGATTCGTGGATTGATAGAAGTAACGTTAAATGACCGCCCATCCGACAAGATCATTCTGAGGCCTAAGGAAAAGCTGGTTGTGTCGAACGAACCTTCTTCAAAACATATTTCATCAATCGCCTCGTCATCTCCCACACAGGAAGCGCGCTTATTGATCAGTAGCCTTCATTATGTATCTGCAAAAGACAGCGCGATCGTAGAAACATCATGGCTGGATAATAAACTTGTTTTCCAGGATGAAAGCTTTGGAAAACTTGCTAAAGACATGGAACGCAGGTATGGTATAAATATCCGGTTCACAAACGACGGCTTAAAGGATTACCGGTTTACAGGCGTTTTCGAAACAGAAACAATTGATGAGGCACTAAAGGCTTTGAAATTGACTGAAAAATTCAATTATAAAATAGAAGGAAATAATATTAAGATCTATTAACATTAAAACATTCTAAAACATGCTTATCAACGATACATAAAAAACGGGAAATGCTGGCGGCATTCCCCGATAAAGTCAAAAAGACAAATTGTAAAGTGCTCTTCTCTGGCGGAGAAGATCACCATTATTTAACTTTCTAAATTAAAGTTATGAAACTTTTTAAACACCAAAACGGTGTATTGATAAAACCTTGGCTCAAAAAGTCATTGATCATTATGAAATTTACTTTTATACTCATTTTTATCTCCTGTATGCAGTTAAGTGCAAAGACATATTCTCAGAATATTACACTTAATCTGAAATCAGTAGAATTAAAAAAGGCACTCGCCTCTATTGAAAAACATACTACCTATCGTTTTTTATATAGCGAACGAAATATCGGAAGCGATAAGATAACGGTCAACGTTACGAATGCCGGCATTTCAAAAGTTATGAGCCTGCTGTTAACAGGAACAGGCCTTTCTTACAAACAACTGGACAATAACCTGATCGTATTGATAAAAGAAAATGAAGAGATATCGGATATTCTGGTAAAAGGAAGAGTAACCGATAAATCAACAGGAAAACCATTGGTGGGAGTAAGCATCCAGATAAAAGGAAGCACAGCTGGTACCAGTACAGATGTTAATGGAAATTATTCTATTAATGTTCCAACCGGTGCGACACTGGTGATAACGTCAATTGGTTATGAAAGTGTGGAAATTCCGGTAAACGGACAAACAGAGTTAGATATCAGTTTGCAACCTTCTGCTACCGGGCTTAATGAAGTAGTGGTTACCGCGTTGGGTATAAAAAGACAAGAGCGGGAACTTGGCTACGCCACACAAAAAGTGGAAGGTTCAGCCCTTCAAACTGTAAAAGGCATTGATGTAGCTACGTCATTGACCGGAAGAGTTTCTGGTTTGGTTGTAAAAAACAGTCCTGATTTTATGTCTGCACCGGTAATTACCATGCGTGGAGAAACGCCTTTATTGGTAATTGATGGAGTCCCTTATGGAAATATCACCTTAAGAGACATTCCTGCTGATGATATTCAATCTATTGATTTTTTGAAAGGTGCTACCGCATCAGCTTTGTATGGGTCAAGAGGAGGAAGTGGTGCAATTATGATAACTACCAAAAAGAGTGGAAATAAAAAAGGATTGCAGGTATCCGTGAATAGCAGCACCATGTTTGAGGGCGGTTATCTTGCCATTCCTAAAATGCAGAGTGAATATGGACGCGTTGTTAATACAGCAACAAAAACTTACGTTCGCTCTGGTGATGGTTCTTGGGGAGCACCATTGGATGGAAGTGATGTAATTCAGTGGGACCCAATCAGCAAAAGCATGCAATCAATGCCTTACATAGCCCGTGGGAAAGACAATTTCAAAAATTTCCAGGAACAGGGTTATATTTTGAATAACAATGTGAGTGTTACCCAAACTGGTGATCTTGGAAGTTTCAGGGCATCTGCTATTTGGGGACAAAATAAAGGCACTTATCCGAATTCACGTTTTGATAAGCTTACCTATAGTGTTGGTGGAAATATTAAACTGAAGAAATTTACGCTTACTACTTCTATGGCTTATAATAATCAGGCCTCTCCAAATATGGGTTTCAGTGGATATACAGGTTACGATCCAATGTATAGCCTTTTGGTTTGGGGATCACCTGATTGGAATATAACCGATTACAAAAACTATTGGCTC
>DATILZ010000447.1:0-2596 GCA_035475995.1 Hanamia sp.
TGCAGGACACGGTTTGCCCTTATTTGAAAATATAAATGACCGGATTATTCTTAAACTCATAAAGACGAAACTCTTTAGTGGTGGTGCAGTAATTCTTTATTATGAACCGAAAAAATAATAAAGGAAAAACCTCATCCCCGGTTCAGATCGCCCACAAACCGGAATAGCAGATCGTACCAAAGCATTACTTAAATTAAATTATAGAATAATATAGTGAATTACAATAGCCATTAGCGGTTATTAACATCGGGCGATCTGAATGCTCAGGTCTTTAACCTTCCATCCTTGAACCTTTTTCCTTATTTTCACCAATCATTTTACTATTCATACTAACATGGCTTTATTCCAGCATTCCATTTTAAAGAAATATCTCAGTGAACCTGATAAAGTGAGCTTAGAAGCTGCCTGGGAAAGATTTCAAAAACATTTTCAAAATCCCATAATTCAGCAGAATATCCTTCATGCAAAGGAAGAAGAATACCAGGAAGGTTTTGTAAGAGACCTTTTTGTAAATGTGCTTGGCTATACATTGAAGCCGCAGCCGGATTATAACCTGGTGCTGGAACAAAAATCTACCAGCGATGCTACCAAAAGTGATGGCGCTATTCTCTCACAGGAAGGAAATGTGATCGCGGTGATAGAATTGAAAGATACTACTTCTGCCGATCTTGGCAAGGTAGAGCGGCAGGCTTTCGGCTACAAGCATCAGCACAAAGATTGCCGTTATATTATCACTTCCAATTTTCAGCAGCTTCGGTTTTACATCAACGATGCCATAGATTTTGAAGCGTTTGATCTTTTCAGGCTTGATAAAAATTCGTTTGCATTACTCTATTGCTGTCTGCAACAACGAGCGTTGCAAAGCGATGTGCCGCTGAAGATGAAACAGCAATCGGTAGCCGCTGAAGAAAATGTAACAAAGAAATTGTATGATGATTACAGCCGTTTTAAAAAACAGCTTTTTGAAAATATCACACAACAGAATCCCCAATATGATAAGCTTTTGTTGTTTAAAAAAACACAGAAACTTTTAGATCGTTTTCTCTTCATCCTTTTTGCGGAAGACCGTGGATTGCTGCCGCCAAACAGCGTAAGAGAAATTCTGCATCAATGGCAACAACTGAAAGAACTGGATAATTATGTGCCGCTTTATGAGCGCTTTAAAAAATATTTTGGTTACCTGGATACCGGTTATTCAGGAAAGCAATATGAAATCTTTGCTTACAACGGCGGCCTTTTTGTGCCGGATGAAATTTTAGATAACATCAGAATAGATGATGAACTGTTGTATGAAAGCTGCAAAGTGCTGAGCAATTATGATTTTGAAAGTGAAGTGGATGTAAACATTCTCGGCCATATTTTTGAACACAGCCTGAATGAAATAGAAGAGATAGAGCAGCAATTAAGTGCAGGCGAAACAATTGAAAAGAAGACTTCCAAACGCAAGAAAGACGGTGTGTTTTATACACCGCGGTACATTACCAAATACATTGTAGAAAATACCGTTGGCGCTTTGTGCATTCAGAAAAGAAAGGAACTGAATATTATAGATGAAGATTATTTGCGGCGAAAACGAAAAGCCAACAGGCAGGACCTTTTAGAAAAATTAGAAATGTACCGTTCATGGTTATTGCAAGTCAGCATTTGTGACCCGGCCTGTGGCAGCGGCGCTTTTCTAAACCAGGCTTTGGAATTTTTGATAGCCGAACATCAAAGCATTGACATTTTAAAAGCAAAACTTTTTGGTGATGCCATTACGTTTACCGATGTGGAAAACAGCATCCTGGAAAATAATCTGTATGGTGTGGATATCAATGAAGAAGCTGTTGAAATAGCCAGGCTAAGCCTGTGGCTGCGTACAGCGCGCAAAGGCCGAAAGCTTAATAGCCTGAATAATAATATAAAATGTGGTAACAGTTTGATAGATGATCCAACGGTTGCCGGGGCAAAGGCTTTTGATTGGGCAAAGGAATTTCCGCATGTGTTTTCTGATAGAAGACAATATTTTCTCGACTGTATTCAAGGCTTTAAAGAAATAGCAGAGGAGCATAAAAAAACGCCCGAAGAGCTTGATGAGATATTTCAAAAATTGGATAAAAGGAATTTCCCTCGTATTGAAATAGTGTGGGGAGCGCCCATAACCAGCGTAAAGGAATATATAAAAGCAGGCCTGACGCTGCTGCATCCTCCGGAAAAGCGCACGATGATGTGGCTCGGGCTGATGGTAAGAAATCCTTCAACCAGCGATTTACTGGTTGAGTTTGCTGAAAATAACCATATTCCGCTTGATACTGTATTTGAAGTGATCATTGAAAATCTTATGGAGGATCTTGAAATGAATTTTGATGAATATGCAGATACTTTTACTCCTGATCTTTCCAGTGGTTTTGATGTGGTGATTGGGAATCCGCCGTATGCAACCAAAATCTTTACTTATATTGAGATGAAGTTTTATAAAAAGAATTATAAAGTTGCTCAATACCAAATGGATTTATATTTATTATTCATCGAAAAATGTGTAAATATTATAAAAACAAAAATCGGTTTAATCACTCCGAATTCATGGTTGAAAAATATGACAATGTCAGAGTGCAGA
>DATILZ010000448.1:0-2626 GCA_035475995.1 Hanamia sp.
CTGCACTTCTTATTGTTTTTCTTATTGTTTTTCAACAGATTTCCAATGCTCAAAAAAAAACCGAAGGTTCTGTAAAAGGTATTTTGGTAGATACTGCTATGCATGAATCTATGGCGAATGCCACTGTTTCCATCATCAATAGTGTCGATTCTTCTTTAGTTACTCATACCATTGCCCATAAAAACGGCGATTTCAGTTTTACCAATTTGGAGGAAGGAAATTATCAGCTGGTAATTTCTTTTCAGGGATACAAAACCTTGTTTAAAAAGTTTTCCATTTCAACGAAAAAAAACAACTTTGATTTTGGAAAAATACCAATGCTTAAGACGAATGAAATGCTTGGGGAGGTAATTATTGAGCGCCCTCCTGTTACAGTAAAAGGAGATACGGTATCATTTTCTGCTGATGCATTTAAGACGATTCCGAATGCCACTACCGAAGATCTTTTAAAAAAGTTACCCGGTGTGGAAGTGGATAAAGATGGAAATGTAACTGCACAGGGCGAGGCAATTCAAAAAATTTATGTAGATGGAAAAGAGTTTTTTGGGACCGACCCGAAGATGGCTACTAAAAATATTCCTGCTGATATGGTGGCATCTGTGCAGGTATATGATGATATGAGCGACGAGGCAAAATTTACCAAAATTGATGATGGCAGCCGCGCAAAAACAATCAATATTAAACTGAAGAAAAAAACGCACCAGGGATCTTTTGGAAAAGGGAGTATAGGTCATGGAAACGATGATCTATATGTCGGCAGTGTTATGTTTAACCGCTTCTATAATGACAGGAGGATTTCCATTTTAGGCTCTTCAAATAATCTGAATCAGCAAGGATTTACCAGCCAGGACCTGGTAAGTACAATGGGCGGTTATGGTGGCGGCAATGCAGGAAACGGGATAAGTACAAACTCTTCGGCCGGCATTAATTATACAGATGTAATAGGCAAAGTGGACGTCCAGGCAAGTTATATGTATGGCGCTACCAACCAGCGTTCTGTGCAAAGCAGCAGCCGGCAGACCTTCTTTCCTGCCGATTCTATGCGGCATACCCGCGATTCTTCTACATTGACCAATGATGAAAGAATTTCTTTAGACAAAAACAAGAATCACAATTTTAATCTTCGCCTTGAATACAAGATCGATTCTATGAATTCAATTTTGTACACGCCGTCTTTGAGCATTCAAAACTCAGAAGATAATTTTAATGACTCCAACAATACCAGGATTTCTGTAGCGAATCAGCAATATCTTGGATTGAGCGGCATCAGTCAAAATGCAAATCAACGCAAAGGGCTTTCTCTGAATAACCAGCTACTGTATCAGAGAAGATTTTTTAAACCCGGAAGAACCTTGACTGTCGGTTTTAGAAATTCTGTTAACAATAGCGAAGGCAACGGAAAAACTTTTTCGCCGCTTACGTTTTACAAGCCTGACGGAGGAATAGACAGTGTTCGGCAAAAAGATTTTCTTTCATCTCAAACCACCAAATCCGATAATTATGTAATCAGTTCCTCCTATACAGAACCAATTGGAAAAAATAAAATTATTGAATTAAATTACGCCTATACCAATAATTTCAGCACATCTGATCGAACCGCTTTTGGATATAGTACGGTTTCCAAACAGTATGACAGCATTAATCCTCAACAGACCAACTCTTTTAAAAATAAATACATTGCCCATCGCCTTGGATTGAATTTTAAATACAATAAAAAAGATTTATTTTATTTCCAGGCTGGAGGATCTATGCAGGCTTCCAATGTCGATAATAAAAGTATTCGCGGCATTTATACCGTACAGGGAATAGATTCTGCAATTTATACCAAACAATCTTACATCAATTTCTTTCCCACTGCTTCTTTTCGATATAATTTTAATAAACACAGCAATCTTTATTTAGGGTATCGTGGCCGTACCAACCAACCGAATGTCCGGCAACTTCAGGATGTTCGCGATGAGACGAATACATTAAGGACTTCTGTAGGTAATCCTGATTTGAAACAGGAATTTAATAATACCCTTTATGTTTCCTATAAAACATACAGTCAGGTTACTTTCAGATATTTTAATGTGAACGTCAATCTAAATCAAACCTCTGATAAAATTGTCAACAGTATTGACTTTGACACTGCAAGGGGAAATGGGGTTCAATTAATAAAACCGGTAAATCTGAACGGAGCGTATGATGCATCCTATAATGTCAGTTTCGGACTTCCCCTGCAAAAAGGTATAAAAGGAAGCAGTATCAATATGGGCAACAGGATGAGCTACGGCCAGAGTGTAAGCCAGTTATATGGCAAAAATAATTTTACAAATAATTTTTCTGTATCACAATCATTAGGATTAAACCTGGATGTAAAAGAAAAACTGAACATGGAATTCCGGGGAAGATTTACATATAATTCTGTAAAGTACAGTGCACAGGAAAAGCACAACAATAATTTAAATTCCACGTATTTCTCGCAAAATTATTCCACCAATATTAACTATTACCTGATGTCTTCGCTCATTCTTTCCTCGCGTTTTGATTATTCTATAAATAGTGGACTGGCGCATGGTTACAACGTCAGCATTCCCTTATGGAATGCAGCTCTCGCCTGGGAGATGTTTGAAAAAAAGAACGG
>DATILZ010000449.1:0-1858 GCA_035475995.1 Hanamia sp.
AGATATTTGTTCGCTAATACCTGCAAATCTTCTGCTGATACTTCTTTGATCACCCTGATAGAATCATAAAAATAATTTTCATCCAGGTCATTTAGAATCAAACTTTTCCACCTCGAAATGATTTGAAAAGGGCCATCAATATATCCCAGATTCAAGCCCATCATATAGTTTTTTACCAAAAGAAGTTCTTCCGCATTTATTGGTTGTTCTCTTAATTTCTTCATTTCTTTAAACACTTCTGCTATCGTTGCGTCACATACTTCTTTCCCGGCTTCGGTACTTACAACCCAGGAACTTTCCTCAATGTGATTTTCCAAATAGCTATGTATTCCATAAGTATAACCCTTGTCTTCCCGGATATTTCCCATGAGCCTCGAACCAAAATATCCTCCAAACAAAACGTTCAGCACCACTGCTTTTTTAAAATCGGGATGTTGACGGTTTGGGAAAGGCCGTCCGATACGAATCGCTCCCTGAACGCCATTCGGATCTATTTGCAGAAAATGTTTTCTTTCTGCTGCTAACCGGCGTGTGTGTGATACAGCTTGTATGTTTTCATTCAATGTTAAATCACCAAAATGATGCTCTAATTGCTGTTCAAAATCTAATGGTAATTTACCTGCGGCAAAAATGTGGCATTTGGATCTTACATAATATTGCTGATAAAATTCAATCAATTCTTCTCTTCTGATTGCTTCAATATCTTGTTTGCTGCTTACGCGTCCATAAGGATGATCGGGGCCATATAAATATTGATCAATCAGCCTGTTTGCTACAAAATCGCACTTTTGCAAATTGACTGCCAGACGTTGAATGTTATTTTGTTTAAAAATTTCTAATTCACTTTCCGGAAATATAGCTTCTGTTATCAGTTCCCTTACCTGCGGAAGCAATTCGTTTAAATGTTTTGAAAGACAATGTAGCGTAATGGAAGCTGTTTCATTAAAGCTTTTGCGGCTCACGTAAGCCCCGTAATATTCAAAATATTCTGTTATTTCAAATGCATTTTTTTTGGCAGTGCCGTTTTTTAAAAGGTGGTTGACGGCTGCTGCGATTGCATTTTTTTTCTCATAGTTATTTCCGGCGTCAAAAACAAAATCTATCATTGCCACTTCTTCCGCACCGTCATTAATGTAATAAACCGGAGCACCATTTGAAAGTGAAAAACGGGTACAGGGTTTTAGAATAATGTCAAAATCTATGGCATCTTTTATTGGGGGTGCAATGGTTCTGTTGGGCATTTATTTTTTTATAAAACGTTTAAATCGTAGTCATTTTCAGTTTCAGCTTCATTTTCATTTTCAGATTCTGTTTCAACAGATGAAAAAGCTTCTTTAATTGTTGAGCGGTAATACAAGGTGCTACAATTGGTATCCACAAAAACTTTGCGGCATTCATCCCGGATTTCTTCCTTCGTTATCGCCTGGTAACTTTCCAGTTCGGTATTCATCAGGTTTGCATCGCCCAGTAATTCATAATTGGCAAGGCTATTGGCGCGGTTCATCAAACTGATATCTTCAAAAGCCAGCATGCTTTCCGTTTTGTTTTTTATTTTTTGAAGTTCCACTTCGCTGATGAGCTCCGTTTTCATTTTTTCTAACTCTGCAAGCACTGCATCTTCTGCTTCTTCAAGGGTTACGTCTCTCACTAATTTTCCATCAATACAAAGAAGGCCGGCATCAATGCTTCCCGTGTGGGAGCATTCAATACTACTGAATAATTGTTGTTCTTTTACCAGTCTTTGAAATAACCTGGATGAAGCGCCGCCACCCAGGATCTCTGTAATTACTTCATCCACGTAATATCTTTTGTCAAGCCGTGATGCAATATGCCAGCATTTATAAAGTGCATTCAATGG
>DATILZ010000450.1:0-9813 GCA_035475995.1 Hanamia sp.
AAGCCGGAGTTGAGGAAAAATTATTTGAAAATACCCTGATATTTGGCTGAAATCCCGCCCCGGTATTTGTTGCCAGAAAATGATACACCAAAAGACCGCGCACCATCTGTGCGGTAATGGAACCGAAGAACGCCGGGTTATTAAATACTGCCTGAGAGGAAGCAAGTTGGGTGGCAGTGGTAGCAGCATTCTCCGGGGACATTCCCTGTTGGACAAGGCCGCTATAAATTGTGCCAAATAAAAAAGCTTGAACGGCGGCATTATCAGGAACAAGTACCGTCATATTTGTAACGGCGTATCCAAGCAACGAATCCAACCGGTTTAAGCCGGTTTGACCACTATCTGCACGCGCAATTGCTGCTTTGAAGTAGCTAAGATTCGGATTGTTATAAATGGCATCTTTTAATAACTGTGCTGGCGGCGCTACAAGGGCAGCAACCAAATGAATAACGCCATTTTTCATTTTCAAATCCGGTTTTACAACGGGAACATTATTATCGTAAAAACCGGTAGCGGAAGTAGAAGCAAAAGTTGTGAGCTTTAAATCAATAGGTGTTCCGGGTAAAGTGCCGATTTTTACAGAAGTGGGCAACTGCATATTGGGAACCTTTGCAGTTGACGCGGGAATATCGGCAGCAAGAAGTTGCGTTCCGGGAATAATGGAATAGCCAACTATTCCGCCAAGTGTTTGTACAGGCAATGAATTGACGACAGCGAGTGAAGGAATTCCTGAAGCCCGGAAGGCATTATTATTTGGCAAAAAAACAGTGAAGACACTGTTTACAGAATCATTCAATTGCGCCAGCATGCCCACTTTTGTTGCTGCTGCTTTGAAAAAACTATAACTTGTATCAGTGTTTATTAAACCATATATAGTAGTAGTTGCGCTGCTGTTGGCAGGCGGATAAGAAATAGGAACTGCGTCAGGAAGCGGTTTATTACAAGATGTAAAAAATAAAACCAAAACTGAGAGTAAACAAAGTTTGGTCATTGTAAAAGATCTTAAAATATTTTCTTTCATATTTTTTATTTGAAAAATGAGCAATTAATTTAATAGGTTTTAAAATAAATTATATCCAATACTTACATAATAAAGTCCGCCGATGGTCGCATTTCCAAATCCATCCCGGTAATATTGATTTAAGATATTAGTTCCACCTATTTTTAATAATACCTTCTGTGCAGGGAATTTATAACTAAGTTGCGCATCGAGTGTTTGAAAAGCAGGTACAATACCATTTGCAAAATCTCCCTGGTAATTTACATCATCCTGCCAGCGGTAAGTAAAATTAAAACCATACCGGTTTTCCTTACCAAACCCGGTATTGCTGAAAGTAGCGCCGGCTCTGTAATCGGGTGCATTAAAAGCTGCAATAAATCCTGCAGGAACATTATCCAGATGATCGGAAGAAACAGTTGCGCTTATAAGGAAATTATGTGGAAGTGAATATGTCAACCCCAATCCAAAACCATAGGTATTTACATCGCCTTCTACATTTGTAGGAACAGAATAGGTGGTTACTTTTGAAGGATCATTAAGATTGGCTCTTACTGTGGTCGGATCAGTAAATACACTTTTATCTCCGTTTACTGATTGTGCTACTAAGGTGCGGGCAATGAAATCGTGATAAACTCCATAGTATCCATAAAGATCAACTAATAATCTTTTTTTAAATAAAAGCCCTTTATAACCACCTTCAAAAGAATTTACGGTTTCAGCTTTGAACTTCTTAAAACTTTGAACCACAGGCGTGCCGTTAAACATGTTACTATCAATAGCATAAACCGGGTTTGAGGCAAAATGATAATAATCCTTAAATGTTTGCAAACCGCCTATCAGTGCTGTTCCACCCGCAACTCTTAAATTAATCCATTGCTGTTGGGTAGAACCAAACCGGTATGCCTGCTGGTAAGACAAGCGGATATTATTATCTTCTGCTACCTTTACTACAGCAGAAAAACGTGGTGTAAATCTTCCATCAAAATTTTCATTTTTATCATACCGTCCGGAAGCAATTAATTTTAAACGATCATTGAGAATTTTCTTCGTTGCCTGAATATAAGCCCCATATTCATTAATAGGGATTTTACCAGTAGAATCAGCAAACAAAGTGCCTTCAGAATTCAATACATATCTTTTAAAATTTGCACCAACCAAAATATCAGCAACCTGTGAAGTTTTTGGAGAAAGATCATATTGTCCTTCTACATTATAAAGGTTTGTTTTATCTACAAATAAACCACCGCCTTTTGAAATTGGGATACTTCTTATTTTGTCAAAAAGAGTTTTAAATTCAGCTGAACCGGGGGCAGGGCGGCCAACATCAGCAACAGCGCGCGCAGAATTTTGCGCAGCAATATCAGTTTGACCTGCTAATTTCGCATTCAAAAATGCCATTGCATATTGTGCATACCACCCATTGGCGCCACCGCTTGGTTTCCAGGCTTCATTTACCAGACGGGTAGTAACGGTTGCATTATAAGAATCACCGGCATTCTCCTGGGTAGTATAAGCTCTGAGAAACCAATTTGTATTTACAAGTTCAAGTTTATATTGTCCAACTTTCAAATTTAATAATGAATAACGGTCACTTCCGGTATAAACGGTATTTCCTGTACCCCAATAGCCTTCAGCATTTAAAGAAGTTTTATCAGTAAGTTTATAACTGGCTTCTCCATACATTTTAAAATTGATCGTGTTTGGATCAATTACATCTTTTTCCAAATATCCGGTTCTGGAAACCTGCATGGAAGCAGGTAATGTTTTAATATAAGGCGCATAGAAAGGAGCAGCTGCAGCCAGCGGATTCAATACATTGCTGCGAATATCTGCAGTTGTTTCATCACCATAAACATTCACGCCGTCATAATTCGGATCAGTTTCCCGTGTTCCGGCTTTGATACCGCCAGTAGTTCCCAGTCTGTCATAATCCCGGTAATCGTTGGCCACCCAATCTTTGGCCTGAACCAGTTCGCCACCAATTTTAAAAGCAAATTTATCACTCACTTTTTTTGCCCAGCGTAATGCCCAGTTGTAATAAGGAGACGGCTTTCGGTCATTATTATTCAGATTCATAATTCCTGTTTTTGCTTCAAATGAAAGCCCCTGATAACGAAACGGATCCTTACTGCTGATAACAATCGCACCATTCATTCCGCCAGGCCCATACAAAGCGGAAGATGCGCCAGGCAACAGTTCTACACTCGCTACGTCTATTCCTGATAATCCAATCACACTTCCTACAGAAAAATTTAATCCCGGCGCCTGGTTGTCCATTCCATCCACAATCTGGTTTAAACGTAAATTTCCACTTCCATTAAAACCCCGTGTGCTGGGCGATGCAAAAGTGAGCGAAGCCGTTACCATATCCACGCCTTTCAGCTTTCCGATCATATCATAATAAGAAACCGCAGGCGTATTTCTGATGTTTGCAGCGCTGATTCTTTCGATCGTTACAGGCGATTCTAAAATTCTGGAAGGCGTGCGGGTAGCAGATACTACTACTTCCTGGCCCAAAGTGCTTACAGGTTGAAGAATTACATTAATGAAATCACTCGCATTATTTACCGCGATATGCTGCGTAGCGTAACCAATTGAAGAAACAATCAAAGTATCCGGAAGCGAGCCTTTTATGTCAAGAGAGAAGTGCCCTTTTTCATCCGTATAGGTTCCTTCTCCGGTTCCTTGTACGGTTACAGAAACCGCAGGAACTTTTTCGGCTGAAACTTTATTTATCACATTCCCTTGAATTATTTTGCCCTGTGCAAAAGCAGTTAGTGAAAAAATATTTGCAATGCTAAGGAAGAGAATGCCCTTTACAATTTTACTCATATTTATCTTTTTGGTTTGAAATTTAAACAGCAAATTAAGGATTGTACCGTTGCAATAAAAATATTTTTAAAGGTTGACAACAGTAGTAATGAAATTTTTGATCTAAAGTTTTAAAAACGGTCAGCAACCTTGCAGCAGTTTGAAATACTCCTGCAACTTGTTTTTATTATTTACTAAAATTTTATCCGCACTTTTGCAACTTATTTAATTAGCATGAATTCAAATTTATTTCCCGGCCAGACTGATTTTTATAAAGGAAAAGTAAGAGACGTTTATACGATCCAGGATAAACTGCTGGTAATGATTGCAAGTAACCGCATTTCTGCATTTGATGTGATATTGCCGAAGCCTATTCCCAATAAAGGGCAGGTATTAACACAGATTGCTGCCTATATGCTGGATGCTACAAAAGATATTTGTAAAAACTGGCTGTTGGATACTCCCGCTCCGAATGTTTCTGTCGGTATAAAATGTGTGCCGTTCAAAGTAGAAATGGTCGTACGTGGAAACCTTACAGGTTATGCCTGGCGTACGTATTCTTCTGGTAATAAAACATTGTGTGATGTAGAAATGCCGGATGGATTAAAGGAAAATGATTACTTTCCACAGCCAATTATTACGCCTTCTACCAAAGCCGCTGAAGGACATGATGAAGATATAAGTAAGAAAGAAATTATTGAAAGAAATATCGTTTCCAAGGAAGATTATGAACAACTGGAAAAATATACTTTACAACTTTTTGCAAGGGGAAAAGAGCTTGCAGCAAAAAGAGGATTGATATTGGTAGATACGAAATATGAATTTGGAAAACTCGGTGACGAAATTATTCTTATCGATGAAATACATACGCCGGATAGCTCCCGGTATTTTTATGCAGATGGCTTTGATGAAAGACAATCAAAAGGAGAAAAACAAAAACAATTGAGCAAAGAATTTGTAAGGGAATGGCTGATTGAAAATAATTTTATGGGAAAAGAAGGCCAGCAGGTTCCTGAAATGAGTGAGGAATGGATTTCGGTAATCCGTAGCCGTTATATTGAACTTTATGAAAAACTAATCGGTGAGAAATTTATTTCTGAAACTTTGAGTGATGAAGAGACAAAAGAAAGGATTGTGGCTTCGCTCAAAAGATTAGAATGACGTTTTGAAGACGAAAAAATATGTCTTAATAGAAAACAGGAATCTTTGATGTTTCTTCGTTTACTGTCGTAGTGGTAGGACTTGCCCTACCCTGGTAACAATATTCAGGGCAACCGTAAGCGTTGCCCCTACAAAAACGGAATAACTTTTGTGCTGATAATGTTCTATTAAAATTTTAATCATTTAAAAAAACCATTTATTATGCCAATTGTAAAAGTGATAGAAGTAATTGCTTCTTCCGACAAAAGTTTTGATGATGCAATTCAGAATGCAGTTACAGAAGTGTCAAAAACAATCAAGAACATTGATTCAGTTTATGTAAAAGACTTTAAAGTGCATGTAAAGGATGAAAAAGTAAGTTCGTACGGAGTCATCTGTAAAGTTTCTTTCAGGGTAAATGAAAGTCTAAAACAGTAAAGGAAATAATCGGATTTTGATTTTTAAAAGTAAGAATTAATGTTTAAAATGCCTTAATCCGGTGATCACCATTACCAGGTTTTTTTCTTTACAAAATGCAATAGAATCTTTATCGCGTATAGAGCCGCCAGGTTGTATAAAAGCATTGATACCGGCGCTGTGCGCGATCTTTACACAATCATCAAAAGGGAAAAAAGCGTCACTGGCTACAACAGCATTTTGCAGTTCAAAATCAAACTGATCGGCTTTTTCAATCGCATGTTTTAATGCGTCAATCCTTGACGTTTGTCCACAACCTTTTCCAAGAAGCTGCTTATTTTTTACGATTGCAATCGCATTGCTTTTTAAATGCTTGCAAACAATATTTGCAAAAATTAAATCTTCTTTTTCCGCTTCAGTAGCATTTCTTCCTCCTTCTTCTTTCCATTCAGTAAAATTTCCCTCATCAATATCCTGCACTAATAATCCATTCAATAACGTCTTTGTTTGTTCTCTTTCATCCGGAAATTTTTTCAGTTTCAAAATGATCCGGTTCTTTTTTACCTGTAACACAGGAAGTGCATCTTCATTAAAATCAGGTGCAATCAGCACTTCAAAAAACAAGTCTTTTAATAAATCTGCCGTTGCTTTATCTACAGGCTTATTGGAGATCAAAACGCCACCAAACGCGCTTTCCGGATCACCGGCAAGCGCATCAGCAAAAGCTTCAGAGATATTTTTTCTTTCTGCAATGCCGCAAACATTTGTATGTTTTATTATCGCAAAAACTGAATCAGTTTCGCCTTTAAATTCTTTCATCAATTGCAAAGCTGCATCTACATCTACGAGGTTGTTATAAGAAAGTTCCTTGCCATGAAGCTGCTCGAAAATCTCTTCAATATTACCCAGGAAAAATCCTTTCTGGTGTGGATTTTCGCCATAGCGCAACTCTTTTTTTTGCAGTTGGAACGGATCAATAAAATGGGTTTTATTGAAATAATTAGAAATGGCAATATCATAACGTGAGCAAACATCAAAGGCTTTTCTTGCAAAATCTTTTCTTTCATCCAAAGATGTTTCTGCATTTTTTTCTGATAAAATATTTTCTAATTGCAGGTATTCATTTTTATCCGCAATGACCACTACATTTTTAAAATTTTTAGCTGATGCACGAATCATGGAAGGGCCGCCAATATCAATTTTTTCGATGATTGCCGCTTCGTCATTTGTAGATCTTACAGTTTCTTCAAAAGGATATAAATCAACTACCACCAAATCAATTTCAGGAATCTTGTATTGTTCCATTTCCTTCAGATCATTTTCTACATCACGCCGTGCAAGAAAGCCGCCAAATACAACAGGATGAAGGGTTTTCACTCTTCCACCGAGGATAGAAGGATAGCCGGTAAGCGATTCCACTGAAATACATTTTCCACCATTTTCCTCAATAAATTTTTGTGTACCGCCGGTGCTGTAAATGGTAATATTTTGTTGCGTTAGTAATGAAATAACCGGTTGTAAACCTTCTTTGTTATACACTGAAATCAGCGCTGATTTAATTTTTTGTTGCATGACTTTTTAAAGAAATTGATCTTTTACATATTGATTATGAATGCACCCTGTTCGGCAACAGAATGAAACTGCAAATGTAATTCTTCACATTCTTTTTTCCATTGCTCAATTTTCCAGGGAGAATTGGAAGCATCAAAAATGTATTTTTTGCAATTGAAAACAGCATCAATATCTGCAAGATTCATTCGCGGATTTTTGGAAACAATAATATAATCAAGATCAACTTTTTTATCTAACGAAAATTTTATTATTGAATCAATCATTAAAATCCGCAAATCATAAAACTGATAAAATTTATTGTTGAAACTAACAGTATTTGCAAATGAAGTGTTTTCTTTAATCTTCAATAAAATGTGTGCGGGCTTTAGATTAAAAGCATTCAACAATTTATCCTTCCTCACGACGCTGTCGCCAATAAAATAAAAATTATTTCTGTCAACAAATTCAACAGCTTTATGCATGGGAATGTTATAAACAATTATTTTCTTTTGGGAATAAGCATGCCAGTTGTCAAATGCAATAAATGAAACAAAAATTAAAGAAAAAGTAAGGGCGATTTTAAAGGCCATTTTATTTCTTTGCATCAACGAATAAATAAAACTACAAACAACGATATACATTAAAATCGTTTCAAACGACGACACTGAAACGCCCTGCCACAAAGCAAAAGGGATGGAATCAAAAAATAAAACAGTATGATTTAAAAGCCAGATTATTGCATAAACTGCTTTGCCAAAATAAAAAGCAGCGATTGAGACGGGCGAGATAAATACCAGTATCAAACATCCCCAAAGTGCGAATGTTGCCAATGGAATTGCCAACATATTTGAAAATAAAAATAACAACGGAAGCTGGTGAAAATAATAGAAACACAATGGAAACGTAAAGAGCTGTGCAGATAGCGAAACCGCTGCTAATTGCCACGCTCTTTGTGCATATTTATTTTTGAAATAAAGCCAGTTAGAAATATTCTTTTGTGCAACTACAATTCCCAAAACCGCCAGGTAAGAAAGCTGAAAACCGACATCCCATAAAATAAAAGGATTAAAGCACAGTAATAAAAATGCAGACGCAGCAAGTGAATTATAAACGGAGCTTTTTTTATTGAATACATTTCCGGCTACGATAAAAGAAAACATAACAGCAGCGCGCAACACAGATGGAGAAGCGCCTGTCAGCAATGCAAAAAGCCAGAGGCAAAAAATAATTAAAATCAAACGTGTTGGTTTTGATTTTTTTATTACCGGTAACAAAGAAAATATCCAAACTAAAACGCCATAAATAATTCCCATATGAAGGCCTGATATTGCAATCAAATGAACCACTCCGGCATTGCTGTATGCCTGTACCAAATCTTTATCCAAATCAACTTTATATCCTATTAATAATGCTTTAGCGATAGAAGATTCATTATTTTTCCCGAGGTATTTTTCAAGAATCGAAACTACATTTTCTCTCGTTGAATAAATGAATTGCGGCCATAATTTTTTGTTCTTTTCTTTTAATAAAACCCATTGATCCTGCCTTAAATAAACCTGTTGAAATAACTGGTGAAAAGCGGCATATTGCGCATAATCAAAAGCGCCGGGATTTCCTGAACCTTTAATATCCGTTAAACCTTTTTGAAAAATAATTTTATCACCATATTTCAATTTTTGCGAAGCAGAATCTTTATCAAAATAAATTAAAAAATTACCGCTTGTTTTTTCCTGATGCCCTTCATTTATCACGGTTTCAGCAACTGCAACTGCTTTAAAAGATTTCGCTTTTTCAACAGGCGGCTCATCTATTGTTGCCACAATAAAATTTTCCGGTTGATAATATTTTCCATACCAGTTATCGTGATTGCGTGCATCTTTTTGCCAGGTAATCAAACATCCAAATGCAATTAAAAAAAGGGAAATTATCATTCCCTGAATTAACCTGGATCGAAACCGGATTACTTCAGGCAAAAAGGAAAAAATAAAAAAAGCGATTAAGAAAACTGCAGCAAACGAAGAAATAAGGCTAATTGCTATTTTAAAATAAAACTGTAAAATAATTCCCAGCATAACGGGAATAAGTAAACGCAGAAAAGGTGCTTGTTTCCAGATAAAAATATCATATGACTTTCTCATAAGCCAAAAACATTATTTGAAGATATAGCTGGTTTTACCGCAATTATCCGGTTAAACAAATTCAATTCCGATCTGAAGATACATTTTTAATGAATTTATCGTGTATTGTTTAGATTTGTGTCAGGTATCTGAACGGAAACCAAAAAATACCTGCATTCTCTTACATGTTTTTTATTTTTAAAAATAAATCAAATAATTTTTGAACCATTCATCACAAATGGAGTTTGATAAAGCATATTCTTTTTTGATTGAAAAATTGGAAAAAGAATTGCCTTCATACCTGCATTATCACAATGCCGGGCACACAAAAGACGTGCTGGCAGCCACCGAACGTCTTGGTTTATCCGAAAATATTTCCGGAAATGACTTTACTATTTTAAAAACCGCCGCGTTATTTCACGATTCCGGCTTTTTAGAAACCTACACCGATCATGAAGAAATATCCTGTGATATGGCCAGGAAATGGCTCCCGCAATTTGGATACAATAAAGAGGAAATCGAAAAGATCTGCGCCCTTATTTTATGTACCAAAATTCCGCAAACTGCAGATAATAAACTTGGACAAATACTTTGTGATGCCGATCTGTATTATCTCGGTACGGATAAATATTTCATAAATGCTGATAAACTTTACAAAGAATTGCATGAAGCGGGTTTTGTAAAAGACCGGGATGAATGGCGAAAAGAAGAAATTAAATTTGTAGAAGCACAAAAGTATTTTACAAAGAGTGCACAAAAAAAACTTTCCGCAAAATT
>DATILZ010000451.1:0-8317 GCA_035475995.1 Hanamia sp.
GGAGCCTCAGTTACAAGCATTACTACACTTCTTTCAAAAGATTTTTTAAAATTGGTAATCATTTCATTTCTGATAGCTGCACCGGTAGCATGGTGGGCAATGAATACATGGCTGCAATCTTACACGTATCGGATCAGCATAGAATGGTGGGTGTTTGCTTTGGCAGGAGTTGTATCTGTTATCATTGCCATACTTACAGTAAGTTATCAAGCCATCAAAGCAGCGATTCGTAATCCGGTAAAAAGTTTGAGAAGTGAGTAGTCAGATGAATTAGATATTGTACCAATGTGAAAATGTAAATCAGGGATTAAAAAATAATAGATCACAAATCCCGAAAATCGCATTTAGAAGTTTGCAAAGAAATAAAAATGAAAATATATAGCTGGTACCAGGTTGTGCAGATTGAGCTGGCACAAAAAGTTATAAGAATTACCGGTGATCCGTTTTGGGAAGGATTATGGAAATCAAGCAATATTGAAATAATAAAGATACAAATACAATAAAATGCGAGAACAAGTTCAAAAATAAAATCAACAGTTTGCAATGAGAGCGAAAAAGTGGCGGATTAAAATACAAAGTCTCCTTTAAATAAAAAAAAATGTTCAAAAATTATTTCAAAACCGCATGGCGCAACCTGATGAAGAATAAAATTTTTTCTTTCATCAATATCGCCGGATTATCAATAGGCATCGCTGTTTCTTTTGTTATTCTGATGTATGTCCGGGATGAATTGAGTTTTGATAAATTCAATGTAAATGCCAACAGGATTGTGCGTGTTATTTTCAAGGCAGATATTAATGGCGGTAAAATAAATGAAAGCGTGGCGATGGCGCCGGTTGCCCAAACCATGAAAAATGATTTTCCGGAAGTGGAAGACGCTACACGCATTGTCAACTACGGATCTCCAAAGATTTCCTATAAAGAGAAAACTTTTAAAGACGAGAAGGTTGCATTGGTTGACCCTAATTTCTTTAGCCTGTTTACTTTGCCGATGATCGAAGGCACTGCGAAAATTGCATTGATACAACCAAACACAATCGTATTAACGAAAGCAGCAGCACAAAAATATTTTGGTGAGGAAAATGCTATGGGTAAAATACTTTCATTCAATAACAATTCAGAGATTTATAAGGTAACCGGTGTTATTGAAAATATTCCATCCAACTCTCATTTTCACTTTGATATGTTTGCTTCCCTCGCGGGCTCAAAAGATGCAAAATCTGATTCATGGATGTTTGGAGGTTATCATACTTATCTTTTGCTAAAGCCTGGTACAGATATTAAACAAATGGAGGCAAAATTTCCAGCTATGGTTGCAAAATATATGGGCCCGCAAATACAACAACAAATGGGCTTAAGCCTTGCGCAATTCAGAACAAAGGGCAACTCGCTTGGCTTTACATTGCAGCCTTTAACTTCTATCCATTTGCATTCCACAACTAATAACGAATTTGAGCCGGGTGGCAATGCAGGCTACGTGTACATTTTTGGAGTGATCGCCATTTTTATGTTGCTGATAGCAAGCATCAACTTTATTAATCTTTCCACAGCAGGTGCTGCCAAACGCGCAAAAGAAGTAGGTGTGAGAAAAGTGATCGGTTCAGGAAGATTTCAACTCATCAGGCAGTTTTTATTTGAATCAGTACTGCTTACTGTGCTTGCACTGATCATCGCATTTGTGCTCGTAAAACTTGCTCTGCCCGAATTTAATAATATCTCGGGAAAGCATCTGGCTTTTGATGCAAAACCAATGGTTGCACTTGTCGTATTGGGTTTATTGGTAGGCGTCGCAGCTGGTACCTATCCTGCATTTTATCTTTCATCATTCAAACCTATTGTTGTATTAAAAGGCAAATTAACGGCAAACAATAAAAGTTTTGGACTGCGCAGCAGTTTAGTAGTGTTTCAATTTTTCATTTCTGTTGGTTTGATTATAAGCACCATTGTTGTATATCAGCAGATGAAATTTATTGAAAATAGAAATCCGGGCTACAATAAAGAACAGGTCTTAACCCTTCCGGGTTCTTATGTATTGGGAAACAATGAACAGGTATTTAAACAGGAAATGCTGAAAGATTCGCGTGTTGTAAATGCAACTGTTTCATTCTATAAACCGGCAGGGCCAAGCAGTTATAACAATGCGCTCGCTTATCCGCAGGGAGATGAGAATCATTTATTGAATGCAGTGGAATATCATGTGGATGAACAATATATTCCGACAATGGGTATGCAAATGGCAGCTGGAAGAAATTTTTCAAAAGAATTTCCTACAGATTCTTTAGCACTGGTCATTAACGAAAGCTCGGCAAGGGCACTTGGCTGGAGCGACAAGAATGCAGTTGGAAAAACCATCGTTCGCCAAAACAGTGTCAGAGGCACCAATGTTCCATTTCAGGTAATCGGTGTAGTAAAAGATTTCAATTTTAAATCTCTGCACGAATCTATTTCTCCATTGTTTATGACTTTATATCCGGAAGGTGGATTGATATTTAAAATAAAAACAACAGATGTGTCTGGCCTGCTTGCCACAATGAAAAAGAAATGGGATGCATTTAACACAGGTGAACCATTCACTTATAGTTTTTTGGATGATCTTTTTAATAAAACCTATTCAGCAGAACAAAAAACCGGAACGGTGTTAAACATTTTTTCTATCCTCATCATATTGGTTGCATGCATGGGTTTATTCGGTTTGGTAACCTATACTGCAGAGCAGCGTACAAAAGAAATTGGCATCAGAAAAGTATTAGGTGCAAGTGTGGGCCAGGTAACACAAATGCTTTCAAAAGAATTTTTAAAGCTGGTATTGATAGCATCATTGATAGCATTTCCTGTAGCATGGTGGGCAATGAATAAATGGCTGCAAACCTTTGCATACAGGATAAATATAAGCTGGTGGGTATTTGCTGCTGCCGCCTTTTCAGCAATATTAATTGCACTTGTAACTGTGAGCTTTCAGGCGATAAAAGCAGGATTGGCAAATCCGGTAGAGAGTTTGAAAAGTGAATAATTAGCTGATGGATCAATGCAGGAATTGAAAATATAAACCAGGAATATTTATTGGTTTACTGTGAAATTGACTGGAGGAAAATTAAAAAGTATTTATAAAATCTAAAGCGTTTAAAATGGGAATACGAAGAAAAGAATGGAACAGGAAGGTCTTTATCAATTGATTACGAAAATTATATTTGACGTATCTTCAGTTTAGTACATAAAGACTATAAATCTGCAAAATGATAATTGCGAAAATGAATACTAAATACAAAATGTTAATCCTTTAATAATGATCAAAAATTATTTCAAAACCGCGTTCCGGAATTTGCAGCATAACAAATTATTTTCTGCTATAAATATTTTTGGATTGGCGATTGGAATAAGTGCGTCGTTGGTTATTTTTCTGATCGTTAAATATGATTTTAGTTTTGACAAATTTGAAAAAGATCATGATCGGATTTATCGTGTAGTTACTAAGCGTGATGCAAGAGTGCCTTTTGCGATAGTTAATGCAGTACAGAACGAAGCAACAGGATTAGATGTAGTAGCGCCTTTCATGAGTTGGAATGATTATGATTTAAAAGTCAGTATTCCTAAATCTGAAATTGAAAAACCTCAGGTCTTTAAAAATGAGCAGAATATTATTTTTGCTGATCAGTACTATTTTAAGCTAATCAATTACAAATGGCTTGAGGGTTCACCTGAATCTTCCTTGTCAGAGCCGTATCAAACCGTATTAAGTGAACAAAATGCAAAACATTTTTTTCCTAATCTTCCTTTAAATGATATCATTGGAAAAGAGATTATTTTCAATGATACAATCCGTACTACTGTTACAGGAATTGTAGGAAATTTAAAGGGAAATACTGACTTCAATTTTCAAACTTTTGTTTCAAGTGTAACGAGGAAAAGTTTAAATCCGAAACATTTGGGTGAATGGCAATTATTTATAGAACTTTCTAAAAATTCCTCACCCCAACAGATTAAGGAACAAATTGCAAAGATTTATAAGTCTCGATCAAAATCACTTCCTGAACGTATTTCTAATTTTCAATTTAACCTGCAGCCTTTATCAGATCTACATTTTAGTACTATCTATGATAATTTTGATCAAAGAAAAGCGCACTTGCCGACCCTTTATGGGTTGATGGCGGTATCAGGAATTTTATTGCTTTTGGCATGTATTAATTTCATCAATCTCACCACCGCACAATCATCTGAAAGAGCAAAAGAAATTGGGATCCGCAAAACATTGGGAGGATCAAGAAAACAATTGATATTCCAGTTTTTGAGTGAAACTTTTATATTGACATTGATTGCTACTTTTATTTCCGTCATAATTGCTCCTTTCTTAATAAAAATATTTTCTGATTTTATTCCTGAAGGTGTTCATTTTAATATCCAACAACCAGATGTGATTTTATTTTTATTAATTACTACTGTTTTAGTCAGTCTGTTTTCAGGAATTTATCCTGCATTGATTCTTTCTTCCCATAAACCAATTGATGTTTTAAAAAATCAATCAATGGCCGGTTCTGCAAATCCCAGGACATTATTTTTCAGAAAAACACTTACTGTTTCTCAATTCGTAATTGCACAATTTTTTGTGATAGCAACGATTGTAGTAGGAAGGCAAATCCATTTTGAACTTACAAAAGACATGGGTTTCAAAAAAGATGCAATTATTTATTTTGGAACAAATTACAGAGATACTTCAACAGCAAAGCGGCAGGTTTTGATGCAGCAATTTAAAGCTATTCCTGAAATTGCAAACGTTAGCCTGGCTGGATTTCCACCCTCAACTAACGGTGCTTCGGGTTTCAGTATAAAATACAATAACCGGGAAGAAGAGATAGATACACAGGTGAGAATAAAACCGGCTGATACCAATTATATCAAATTATATGGCATAAAGTTATTAGCAGGAACGAACCTTCCATACAGCGATTCCAGTTCCATTAACAATCTTCTTATCAACGAAAAATGTTCTCAAATGCTTGGCTTCAAAAATCCGCAGCAAGCTATTGGGAAATATGTCGGATCTAATATGACTCTTGAAAAAATCCCAATAGTTGGAGTTTTTCAAAACTTTATACAGGGTTCATTGCACGATGAAATAATGCCTTTGGTTATGTTTAATGATCCAAAAATGGAACTCACTTTCAATGTTGCTTTAAAGCCTCAAAATGCAGAAGGAACGGTTTGGAAAAGTGCTATTGCTAAAATAGGGGAGTCATTTAAAAAAATCTATCCTGATACAGATTTGGAAATACATTTTCTCGATCAGAGCATTGCACAATATTATACCGCAGAACAGAATCTTTCCAAATTATTAAGATGGGCTACAGGACTTGCCATCGTCATTAGTTGTTTAGGTTTATTTGGATTGGTAATTTATACCACGAATCAAAGGACGAAAGAAATCGGGATAAGAAAAGTAGTGGGTGCGAGCATTCCCCAAATCATCACATTATTATCCAAAGACTTTTTAAAATTGGTATTGCTTGCTTTTATTATTGCGATTCCGATTGTGTGGTTAGCGGCAAATAAATGGCTTCAGAATTATGCGTTTAAAATTGATCTGAGTGTGTGGCTGTTTATAATTGGCGGAATAATTATGCTCTTGCCGGCTTTGGTTATTTTGCTTTTAAGAACTTACAAAGCCGCAAGTTTAAATCCGGTAGAGAGTTTGAAAAGTGAATAATTGCTGATGGATCAATGCAGGAATTGAAAATATAAACCAGGAATATTTATTGGTTTACTGTGAAAAGAAATTGATTGGAGGAAAATTAAAAAGTATTTATAAAATCAATAGCGTTTAAAATGGGAATACGAAGAATCGGATGCGGAATAGGAAGGTCGTTATCCGTGCACTTCAATCACTTTCCGGTACATAATTTTTGTTTTTATCCTTCTCAAACTACAAAATATTAACTTCTTAAAATAATTAGCTCATGTTTAAAAATTACTTCAAAATCGCTTTGCGAAATCTTGCCAGGAACAAGGTTTACTCATTTATAAATATTGCAGGTTTGGCGCTCGGCCTTGCATGTGCAATGCTCATTATTTTATATGTGAAAGATGAAGTCAGCTTTGATCGTTTTCATGTGAACGTAAATAATATTTACCGGATTGCAGCAAAAATGACCCGGGGTGAATCAACACAGCAAAGCGGAATTACAGGATATCTCCAGGGGCCGCGATTTGCAGAAAATGTTCCGGGCATTCAATCTTTTGTGCGTATAAACGGAGGTAGTGAAGATATAAAAACCGGCACTGACATTCATTCGCAGGACTTGTTGTATGTGGATTCAAGCTTCTTTTCTGTATTTAGCTTCCCATTGATCGGCGGTAATCCGAAAACCTGTCTGACCCAGCCGCGGTCGATGGTTATTTCTGAAAAACAAGCGAAGAAACAATTCGGTACCACAGACGCAGTTGGCAAAACTGTAATGGTAAAAGAAGACAGCACATTTGTTCCTTACAATGTGACCGCCGTTGCCAAAAACTGTCCGCAAAATTCTTCCATACAATTCGATGTATTAATGCCTTTAAAAGAATCAAAAGAAGATGCTTTGAACAATGATAACTGGTTTAACTTTTTCCTGAACACGTTTGTTGTACTCACTCCCGCCGCCAACCTTAATACAGTAGATAAGCAGATCCAAAATTTTTATGTACGTGATGCCGGTGAAACATTTAAAAAATTGCGGGAGCAATATGGTGATATTGGAACGATGGGAAGTTATTTTTTACAACCCTTTACCGATATGCACACCAGCACAAGTTTGCCGGCAGAGAACGGGCTTAGCAAAGCCAGCAATCCGGTGTATTCTTATATTCTTTCGGGCATTGCATTGTTCATTTTGCTGATCGCCTGTATCAATTTTGTAAACCTTACCGTAGCACGTTCGGTGAAGCGCGGAAAGGAAATAGGTATTCGCAAAGTAGTGGGTGGAAGCCGTAAACAATTGATCCTGCAGTTTCTTGGCGAATCCTTTGTTCTTTGCCTGATTGCATTTGTAATGGCGTTGGCGGTTGTAAAATTGGTGTTGCCGGTGTTTAACACACTTTCTAATAAAGCACTTGCATTTTCCTATCTTTTTGATGCAAAACTGATAGCTGGTTATATCATTCTTTTTGTAATCACCACGTTACTTGCAGGTTTTTATCCGGCACTGGTTTTATCTGGCTACAATCCTGTACAGACGCTCTACAACCGCTTTTCCCTGTCAGGAAAAAATTATTTGCAAAAGAGCCTTGTAGTGTTGCAATTCACCCTTTCTTCTTTTTTGATAATTGCGACGCTCATCGTTTATTTTCAGTTCAATTATCTCACTACTGAGAAGCTCGGATATGATGATAGTAATCTTGTAGTTGTAAATAAAAATAACCTGACACGCGATCAGGCTAAACTCTTTCAAAACGAGCTGATGAAAGATCCCGACATTGTAGGCGTTGCTCCCAAAAATGCCGGCTTTTGGGGAACCGCCGCAAGAGTTAACGGCGACTCAACTTTGCAATTTGCTTATGAAACCATTGATGAATCTTACCTGCCATTATTGAAAATACCGGTCCTTCAGGGACGTAATTTTTCTGCTGAATTTCCTTCTGATTCATCCCATTCTGTTTTGGTAAATGAATCTTTTGTAAAGCAGGCGGGATGGAAGAACCCAATCGGGCAAACGGTTGATTTCTGGTATAAAAACAACGAAAAATATACGGTCATCGGCGTGGTAAAAGATTATCATTTTAAATCGTTGTATGAAAAAACAGGACCGCAATTATTTACTATGAAACCGCGTAATCAATACGGTACCGCTTTTATAAAAATAAAACCTAATACAACAAGTACCGCGTTGAAATATATCGCTGCTACTTTTAAAAGATTATTTCCTATAAGTCCTTACAGCTACACTTTTAAAAACGAAACGAATCTGAAAAGTTATGAAGCAGAAGCCAGGTGGAAACAAATCATGCTGTACAGCGCCATCCTTACCATCTTCGTTTCATGCATCGGGCTTTTTGGTTTATCCGTTCTTTCGGCAGAAAAACGTACCAAGGAAATCGGCATTCGTAAGGTATTGGGTGCATCAGTAAGAAGTGTGGTTACTACTTTGTCAACAGACTTTTTAAAATTGGTTATCATCGCTATGTGCATAGCTATTCCAGCCGCCTGGATGGCCGCAAATAAATGGCTGGAAAAATATCCATACCGCATTCAAATAAACTGGTGGATCTTTCTTTCAGCAGGTTTGTTAGTGATCTTTATTGCGCTGCTAACCGTAAGTTTCCAGGCAGTAAAAGCTGCCCTCGCAAACCC
>DATILZ010000452.1:0-6582 GCA_035475995.1 Hanamia sp.
AAATGAAAATTTAATTTATACCATTCCAAAAGCCGGTGATAAAAAGAAGCTGCTCGATCTTTCCGTGAAGAATGTCAATTACTTTATAGAAGAAATGAAGCGTAAAAAGATCCTTCGGCTTGAAGGAAAATCTGACCAGGAAAAGATAGAAGTTTTAGTGCAGTTGCAAAATGATTTGCATCTTCCGGCTTTACCTTCGCATATTGAATGTTTCGATAACTCCAATTTCCAGGGCAGTTTTCCTGTAGCGGCAATGGTTTATTTTAAAAATGGCTTGCCCGATAAAAATGAATACCGCCGGTTTAATATTAAGACCGTTAGTGGTATTAATGATTTTGCCAGTATGAAAGAAGTGGTTTCACGGAGATACAAAAGATTGTTGAAAGAAGAAACTCCGTTGCCACAATTAATTATAATTGATGGTGGTAAAGGCCAGCTCAATGCGGCTATACAAGGATTAGAAGAGATAGGGATGATGGGAAAAACAACCGTAGTTGGCCTTGCAAAAAATGAAGAAGAAATATTTTTTCCGGGCGATCAGCAGTCAATTAAACTTCCATGGAACAGTGAAAGCCTTAAACTAATTCGCAGGGTAAGAGATGAAGTTCATAGGTTTGGAATTACATTTCATCGGAATCAAAGAAGCCGCGGCACTTTTGTAAATGAACTGGAAATGATAAAAGGAATTGGAAAAAATACTGCGGATGTTTTATTAAAAAAATTCAAATCGGTAAGAAAAATAAAAGAACTTTCAAAAGAAGCGATTGAAGAAGCAATCGGAAAATCAAGGGCAACGATTGTTTATCAATATTTTCACCAGGAGGAAAAAAAGGAAACCGAATTTTAAGATGTAAATAATTTGCTTAGGAGAAAAAATAACAATTGTTTTTTTTTGTTTGTTTACTGATAATATGTCTTTTACAATTTTAAAAAATTCATGGATTTAATCTTCTCAATAAAAGATTATCAACCTGGTTAAAAAGTATATCCGGCTTCATGGTGCGCCACGCCGGCAAAGAAAGCATTTCTACATAATTTGCAAGCCGTGCTTTTATAAAATCATATTGGCTTTGACTGGGCATATTTAATGAAACGATCCAGCCGCCTTTCTCCATCACGTCTTCATACCATTCTTCATAATAACAATCATCGCTACTGTGAAAATTCAATACATTTTCGGTTATTAAAATAAATTTGTTGATTCCCTGAAAAATAAATTCATCAATTACGTCCCGTTTTAATCGCATAATATCGTTCTCGATTGCATCATTCCATTCGCCTATCATTTCAATAATTGCATATTGCTCATCATAATCTGCCATTAAAACTTTCAGGTATAAAGTGCGGCTGCCAAATTCATCCCACAATGGATGGATATAATAATTATAGACAGTATTTGTGAATTCAAACTGATTATATTCCCGACCATAAAAAGGCGAGCGTGCATCGGTTTCAGATGTGTATAAATATTGCCAGTTATCGTAAGGTTCAATGTCCTGCATACAAACCAAAATTATCTTTTTAATACTAAAATAAATGTCAAAAAATCAGCCAAAAACAATAGAAAAGTGAGCTGTCAAAAACTTATTTTTAGAAGAAGAATTTCTGTTATTTGGTGGTTTACTAAAATTTTTTTCCTGCAGTAGAAAAATCAATAACCTCTTTAAAACAAAAAAGCCCTGAGCCATCACAACTCAGAGCTTTTCAATAAAATAAACCAGTCTTTTAAAACGAATACTTTCCATCTTCAATCAACTTCGCTGCTACCAATCTGCGCGCATCTTTTGCATTGAAAGGAGATGTTTTTGTAAAGCGTTTTAATCCAAGCAACATCATTCTTTGTTCATCGCCTGTAGCAAAAGAATTAATTGCTTCTTTACCATTTTTGCCTAAAATATCTACAGCATCATTCACATAAACATGCAACATCGCTAGTTGTATTTTATTTGCTTCTTCACCAGTTCTTTCTACAGATTTCATTACACGGAGCAACATACTTTCAGAAACAAAAGTTTCTATCATCATATTGGCAATATTCATGATAATTTCCTGTTCTTTGGATAAAGTAGTCATTAGTTTTTGGACTGCTGCTCCAGCCACCATCAGAATGCTTTTTTTCATGTTGGCAATCGTTTTTAATTCGGTAGAAAAAGCCTCTGCTTCACCATCCCCAAATTCCGGAATGCTCATTAATTCTTTTTGAACATTCATCGCTGGTCCCATCAAATCCAGTTGCCCTTTCATCGCGCGTTTCAATATCATATCTACAGAAAGCAAACGATTGATTTCATTGGTTCCTTCAAAAATCCTGTTAATCCTGCTATCACGATAAGCACGGCTTATTGGATATTCATCGCTGAAACCGTTGCCGCCATGGATTTGCACACCTTCATCCACCACATAATCCAATACTTCACTCCCATGAACTTTTAGAATTGCGCACTCAATCGCAAATTCTTCCGCTGCGCCTAAAAGCGCTTCATTAAAGGGTTTGCCTTCGGCTAACAATTCATGCTCTTTTTCATCAATCCATTTTGCAGTGCGGTACAAAGCGCTTTCATCAGCATAAATTCTGATCGCCATTTCCGCTAGTTTATATTTTATCGCTCCAAATTTTGCAATCGGCAATTTAAATTGCTCGCGTGTTTTAGCATATTCAATAGATTCTGTCAATGCCATTTTTGAACCTCCAATTGCTGCAGCATCTAATTTTAATCTGCCGATATTTAAAATATTAAAGGCAATGATATGTCCTCTGCCAATTTCACCCAATACATTTTCTACGGGTACTTTGCAATCCTGGAAATATAATTGCACTGTTGACGAACCTTTGATTCCCATTTTATGTTCTTCATGGCCTTGCGTAAAACCAGGCATGTCGCGTTCAACAATAAATGCGGTAAATTTATCACCATCTATTTTTGCAAAAACGGTGAAAATATCTGCAAACCCTCCATTGGTAATCCAGCATTTTTGTCCATTCAGCAAATAATATTTTCCGTCTTCAGAAAGAGTTGCTGTGGTTTTTGCACCTAAAGCATCGCTTCCGCTTCCCGGCTCTGTAAGCCCATATGAACCTTTCCATTCTCCGGTGGCAAGTTTGGGAATGTATTTTTTCTTTTGTTCTTCTGTGCCAAAATATAAGATTGGAAGTGTACCAATTCCTGCGTGAGCACTCATGGCTACGCTGAATGAGTATCCTCCACCAAGCGCTTCACTTACCAAAGTAGAAGTAACAAAATCTTTGCCCATGCCACCATATTCCTCAGGTACGGACGCACTTAGCAAACCCTGCTCACCGGCTTTTTCCATCAGTGCCGGCATTAATCCAGGTTCGGCTTTATCAATCCGGTCCATCACCGGCAGCACTTCCGTTTGCAGAAACTGAATACACATGTCGCGTATCATCAATTGCTCTTCGCTAAAATCTTCCGGAGTAAAAATGTCGTTTGAATTTCCTGGTTTTATTAACCATTCACCGCCTTTTAATGTAGAAGCTGTTGCTGTAGTTTGCATAATTATTGATTTAATTTTTTTAAATTTTTACTTTAGTTGGATAGATTATCATATACCATTTGTAAAACTTCTTTTGCAATTTCAATTTGACCGGTCGTAACACCCTGAAGCGCTTCATTCAACGTTCTGTTAGCTATTTCCATCGTTTTCTGTTCCAAAGATTTTGCTTCTTTAGTAAGAAAAATCAAATTGCTGCGACGGTCATTTTTTGAAGCTACTCTTTTTACCAGTTTTGCTTTTTCAAGATTATCCACTAACCGTGTCATGCTTGGCTTATCGCGAAAAGTAGCATCGCACAATTGTTGCTGACTAATGCCATCCTGCTTCCATAAGTGATACAAAACACTCCATTGTTCAATGGTAACATCTACGCCTGATTCCTTAAAGTTTTTTTGCAGTCTTCTGGCGATTGCCGTCGAAGCCTTGCCGGTAATAAAACTATAAAGTTCCCCTTTTTTAAATTGGTTGTTTAGCATATAGTTGTTTATGCAACTATGCAAATCTAATAATTCATTTTCGAAATAAAAAATATTTTTCGTTCTTTTTTAAAGCCAATCGAATTCATAAAAACCGGATTTCAAATTGTTCATGTCTTTTCAAAAAATAAAAAACCCGGACATATTAAAATCCGGGTTTCCTTCATTAAAAAAAATGAAGGGACTCAATTCGTTTCGCCACTTGTCACTCACTATTCGCTCATTTATTTTGCCTGTGGAACACTCGCACGAAGCATCCACGCCATCTTTTCATGTTCTTTCATAATTCCTGTGATAAAATCAGAACTTCCTGCATCATCATATTGCTGGTCAAATTCATCAATAAGTTTCCTTGTGTTTCGTATGATTGCATCATGGTCCGCAGCTAATTCGGCAATCATTTGTTCAGATACAGAAGCATTTCCGGCATGCTCTTTTAAAGACGCAGCGTCCAAAAATTCCTGCATGCTTCCGGTAGCAAAATGTCCTACTTTTCTGATGCGTTCAGCCACTGAATCTATTATTATCTGGAGTTGATGGTACTGGTCGTCAAGGAATAAATGTAATGCATGAAAGTCGCGTCCTTCAATATTCCAATGGAAATTTAATGTTTTTGTATAAAGTACAAATTCATCTGCCAAAACCTGGTTTAAAGCTTCTGCTACGCTTGCGCTATTTGAAGCTGAGATACCGGTATTTAAATTATCTGCATTTTCATTTTCTTTTTGCAGATTTTCATTCTTTGCAATTACTTTCTGATTTATCTGTTTTGCATCTTTTGAAGCAGGTTTCTGCTTTGCAGCTTTTACATTTTTTGCCATGTTTTTTTGTTTTTTTTAATATGAAAGTTCAACTTCAAACACAATATGAATGCCAAGTTTGAAAATAAATCTAAATACGATTTAAGGTTATTTGTCTGTTTGCTGTGAATATCAATTGACAATTCTCGCCTCATCTGCCAAAGATCTTTTACAAATGGTCATGGCATTCCTGAATCTGTAAAGAATTTGTATTAAGATTTCACAAATTGTCTCTAAAGGTATCAAAATACCAAAATCAAAATATAAATCTTCATTATTTATCCCTTTACTGAAAAAATATATTATTTTCTGATTGGGCCGGTTAGGATAATTATCTTCTAACTCGTTTTTATTAAATAATTTTACCCATCTTTTTTATCTAAAATTGAAATGCTCTTATATTCCTAAATCAATAAAATTTTTAAATCACTTGCAATTTTCTAAACGAAAAATTAATAAACAGATACATAAAATCAATTTATTATTCTTTGCTGTTTTGTTTTTTATTTCTGTGAAAAGCTTTGCCCAACAAGACTCCTGCCATCTACAGGTCAGCCTTTTGACTGTAATGCCTGGTGAAGAACTTTATTCCACTTTTGGCCACAGCGCTTTACGTATAACCGACACTGTTACACACCAGGATATCGTTTATAATTATGGCACTTTCAATTTTGACGACCCTGATTTCTATACAAAATTTGTACGCGGAAAATTGTTGTATTATTTATCTACTGATGATTTTCAGTCTTTCGTAGCCGAAAATCAACAGGACAACAGAGGAATTACAGAACAAATTTTAAATCTTTCGTGCGAACAAAAACGAAATATCATTGGTTTGCTGGAAGCCAATATGATGGCGCAAAACCGGTTTTATAAATATGATTTTCTTTTTGATAATTGTACCACACGATTGCGCGACCTGGTAGAAAAGGCTTCAGATTCTACTGTTCATTTTGGAAAAGCATTAGAAACGAAAGTTACTTTTCGCGATCTTATTTATGAATATTTGAATTATAACGACAAACAATGGAGCAAGTTAGGAATTGATATTTTGCTTGGCGCAAAAACCGATGCAATTGCAACTCCTTACCAGGTGATGTTTCTGCCCGATTATTTGATGAAAACCTTTGATAGTTCAACGATTAATTCGCAACCTCTTGTAATTGAGAAGCATTCACTATTTAAAATAGATCATTCACAAAATGAAAAAAACAATCTAACTCATCCGTTTTTTATTTTCATTTGCCTGTTTGTATTAATCGCATTTTTAAGTTTTTCAAAAAACACATTTATACAAAAAGTTCTTGCTTCATTTGATGCGCTTTTGTTTTTCATTGTTGGCTTCTTAGGAATCCTGATCCTTTTTATGTGGTTTGGGACTGATCACATTATGTGTCGTAATAATTATAATTTATTATGGGCATGGCCAATTAATATTGTAGCTGCTTTTTATATTCATTCCAAACGCAAGTGGTCACAGATTTATTTTTTGATTTATGCTGTTTTTAATATTATTCTGATCGTTCTATGGCGGATGATTCCACAGCATCTTAATTTTGCATTGGTCCCGGTTCTGGCAATTTTAATTTTTAGAAGCCTGATTTATTTTTTCAGAAAAAAATAAAATAATGCCGCATATTTTATTTCAAGATAAAAAGATTTTTTTCCGCATTGAAGGGAAAGGAAAACCTGTATTGTTATTGCATGGTTTTGCTGAAGATGGAAATCTCTGGAACAAACAAATCGATGTATTGAAAGAAAATAATCTTTTAATTATTCCGGATCTTCCC
>DATILZ010000453.1:0-6001 GCA_035475995.1 Hanamia sp.
ATCACAAACATAGCGGTCGAAAATATTTTTGCAGTAGCGCCGGTTTTGATAAAACTCACCGGCGTAATTGCGATCATGCAAAGTGTACCGATGAGCACTGCATGCCAGGTGATCATCAGCACATACCTGATAGAAAAATGGAGGGTTGGAATTAGTAACAAAAACATGCATGCAATAATCCAGGGTAAAACATAAACAGTTGCGTTGATGCATTTTTCAAAGATTTTTTTAGACTGTATCTGTTGCCTGAATACTTTTTTCATGACCATCAAAAGAAAGAAACCGGCGCCGAGGCTGCTGACAGGTTTAATGATTTGATTAATTATTGGCATGTTGGGATAGAGATAGGGAAAAATATATCCATAATGCGAAACAATCCATGTGAAAGCGCATAAAATATAACCGAGATAAGTTGCAAAAACAATTTTTTTGAACAAAAGAAATGCGAGCAGAATTACAATTACTATCAAACAGACGATTCCGGTATAAAAGAAAATCATCCGGTCGTGGCTTTGATATTTTTGTTCCAGTTCATCGCGCGGTAGTATTTCATAGCGCACATTGATATTCTTTTGCGGCGATTTTAAGGCGATGAGATAAAATGATGAAGGATGGCCATCCAATGCTACGGTATGCCACACAAATTCATTGTCCTGATCAAACGGAACCAATGCGCCTGCAAGGTAAACCTGGCGTACATTTCCGTCTTCGTCAATGCTGTAAATACTCACCGTATCCAGGCTGGTATTATCTATGGATAAATATGCATTGGAACTCTCTCCTGCTATTTTCACTTTGAGGAGGATGTATTTATACTCACTTCCTACAAGGCCAAAATTGATACGGTTTTCAAGGGCTTTGGTAAAATGAATTTTAGATAAGTTCAGGTTATGGATCACCTCATCGGGACGGCTTTTGGAAGGAATAATATTAATGCTGTCGTAAAATAAAAGATGCTGCGAAATGCTGCTGGAAAATATGCCGGATAAGAAAAGAAGCATCGACAAACGACGGCATATTTGCACAAATTTCGTCATTAAGAAAATGTTTGAGGTCTTTGGGTAAAAGGCTCTTTTCAGAATAATGAAAATTGGCTGGTTTTAATTCCGGATAATGGAAAACTTTCTTATAAAAATGGGAACCGGATGTTAAAGGAGAGCGTGGTTTTTTTTGGGGAAAATTGAATACACTAAACTAATATAAAATTTTGAATTTTTGTTTTTTTATCAGAGGTAATTTGGAGAGTTCGAAGTTCAAAACTTACCTGTTTTTTATTTTGCTCTATCCATAATTTTTATTTATAAATAAACGTTTAAAAAGGAAATAAAAAATCAATGAAGAGCTTTTCAATAACATTATTACTTTTAATGTGCGTGATCTATGGCTTTGGACAACAGGATTCAAAAGCATGGCAGGCATCTGCCGGTGTCAATTTTTCAACTACTCCCTCACTTCATTTTGCCGGAACTGACACCAGCACTCAAAAAGCGCTTTCTATTGCTCCGTCTTTTAGTTTCAGGAGCCGGGGCGGATTTGGAATTATTTACTCGCCTTACTTTATATCCTCAGGCGCCAGGCCTTCTATTTTTATGCACGTGCTCACTATTGGCATTGAGCAATATGATAAAAAGGATTATGAATTCGTAGCAGATTATAATCATTTCTTTTTTACAAAAAACAGCAGTATTCCTCCAACGCCAATAACTAACGAACTGATCGTGGCAGGTACATACAAAAAACTTTGGTTGTCGCCCAAACTTTTAGCCGGAGTTGGCTTTGGAACCAATAATGAAACAGTTCCTTCGAAATTCGTTTATGATGTAGAACTTTCCGGAGGAATTACTCATTATTTTGAATGGCAGGAAGAAAATGATTTTTCTTTTAACGTAACGCCTTCCATCCTTCTGAATGCGGGCACCAATGAATATTATTCTTTTCTGAAACTTTCAAAATACATTTCAAACAGTAATAATTATAAAAAAATTGTAAAGAACCCTCATGCCGGCAACAAAGGAAATGGAAGGGGAAACTCAAATCCAGCAACTTCCACTACTTCCACTACAACCGATGTTTCTCAATCTGTTTCTGTAAATAATGTGGAACTAAACCTGGAATCTACTGTTGCTCATGGCTCATTCAGCCTTCGCCCGTCAGCCAGTCTTTATGTTCCGGTGTCTTCACATTCCGTGAGCGGCTATTGGGAATTGAACCTGGAATATTCTTTTTAGGGTGCTATGTAAAAAAGTATTTGGATGATGAAAGGTTATTTTGATTATAAAGACCTTCTCCTGCAGCCGGCCTTAATATCTAAAACATGGCGCTCAACAAATCTTCAGTAGTCATTCCATGAAAATATTTTTCAACCTGGTATTCATCAAAAACCTTCCTGATCCTATCTTCTTCATGCGGAATACTTTCTAATGCCTGTTCTATTTCTGAAACATCCTTTTCGTTAAAAAAGTCGCCATAAACCTTTACTTTTTTGATGATTCCCTCTTCTACATTCAGGTTCATTTCCAGGGTGCCACCACTGGTTCTGATGCTTTTTTTAAAATCATATTCCGGCGATTTGCCGTAATTCCATTCCCACGTTGCATATTTTTCATCCCTGATCTTTTTGATGGCTGCCAGATCGGCTTCAGTAAATTCATACAGCACACAATCATCATGGGTAGCCAAAATATGATCCATTATTTTCTGAGTAAATTCTTCAAGAGTAATGGGAACTTTTAAATGTTCCGAAATGTTAGTAACGCGCTTAGGCACCGACTTTACCGCTTTATCCGAATATTTCAGCGGGTTTATTTTTAATGCGCCACTTACATTTTTCATTTCTGAAGTAAACAGCAATGTGCCATGATGCAGTACTTTATTTTTAAAAACATGCTCGGCATTGCCTGAGAATTTTTTACCATCGATCGTAAGGTCATTTCTTCCTTCAAACTTTGCATTCACACCCATATTTTGAAGCACTTCAATAATGGGTAACGTATATTTTTTAAAATCAACTACTTCTGTATTTTCACCTGTTTTAGTGAATGAATAATTAAGATTGCCGAGGTCATGATACACAGCGCCGCCACCGGAAAGGCGCCTCACTACTTTGATGTCATTTTCTTTTACATAACCTGCATTTATTTCAGCCAAAGTGTTTTGATGTTTGCCGACAATGATGGCATTATCATTTCGCCAAAGCATGAAACAATCTTCTTTCACATGTTTAAAAATATATTCGTCTGTGGCAATATTAAAATAAGGATCAGTACCCTGGTGATGAATACAAAGCATAGATGGTTTTGGCCAAATGTAATTCACATTGCAGAAAAACAATTAAAAGTGATTTGTGAGAAAAGAAATTTTTTAAAGATGATTTAAAAGATGATTTTGATATTCACTTGCGGTTATCACACATTTACGAAAGAAGGAAAAAAACAAAAACAACTTATCAACTCAGGAAAAAAATCCAAAACAACTTACCATCTTAAATATTCTCTTCTAATTTCGCATTCTGAAAAAATTGAGACAATGAAATCTATTTCCTTTCTGCGACGTTGTATGTTCTGACAGTGATGATTGTGTCAGCAGTGATCCTTACGCTTTTCATCCAATCAAAAAAATAATTGTTCTCTATTACTTACCATTTTTGATCCTTCTGAATAAATAATGAATACTCTGTTAGAAATTAGTTCTCCTCTTTCATTTATTGAATTGGAAAAGAAAGAGGCGCCAATGGCCGGCATCCCAATGCATCTGCCAAAATCATTTGACAGCAAACATAAACTGCTCACCATGGTTTTGCATGATCAATCACGGCTACAGGAGATCTATGATCTAAGGTTGGCAGTTTGGGAAAACTGCGGGAGTATTGAATTTGTGAACAGAACGCTTTTCCCAACCGGCTGGTTCGATGAATTGGATGAAAGTGCCATTCATTGGGTAACCATAAACCATCAAAACAAGATAGTAGCGGCAGCACGATTAAATGTATTTCATTTGTTAAAAGAATCACCGTATCATACTTCCATCAGTCATCTTGGATTTCCGGCTGAATCGGCTTTTGCTTTTTACAGCCGCCTTGTGGTGGATCCACAATACCGGAACAACGGCCTGAGCAAACAATTGTATGAGCAACGCACTCACTTTTGCAGCAAAAAAAAAATTCGCTGGTCGCAGGTTTTTATAAACAATCCGCATGTAATAAAGATGTTTGAAGCAGAAGGATTTAAAAACACCGGAAAGGCGCAAGTTAGCTATCATAAATCTTCTCTGCCCCATTCTGTGAATGTTTTTGTGAAGAAAAACAAATACCACTAATTGATAGCGCTACTGAAAAGATATTTTTGATTGTCCGGTCAAAGAAGGAATACATATTTGTTTGTTTACTGCAAAGCAAATTTACAACCTTAGTCTTATTGCTTTTAGTAATTTTCTGCAAATTTTAAAAGAACCTGTTTCAAACGGATTTGAAACAGGTTCTGAGCATACTATCTTTTTTCATTTGCTTCATTATGCATTCTATCCATGTTTTGAGCAGCACTCACGATACTTTTCACAGCCTCTTCTCTTATTGCTGCTCCTGCTTTTTGATCGAGCAATAAATAAGACGAGGTATGAGCCATTAATGCTGATAAAATAGAATCAGTAGCAGGTGGGTAATTTACCGGATTACCACCTCCTCCGCCATGCCATGGGATGTGTGTAAAATGCAATCGCCATAAAATTTGGGGCCACCAATCGGGGCATAAAGGAACGTCATCCATAATGTTATAGTTTTTTTGCCTACTCTTTTTTTCCCTTTTCGGCTTTCGGGATGCATACTTTTTTAAAGGATTTTCTGCGTTTTCCGTTATAAAAAATTTCATGCTTCTTTGCCTGCAAACAAATGATCTGCCGGACATTCAATATGTTTCTGTGATTGTTTTTGCAGATATTTCCTGTCTTAATATTTGCAAAGAGAAAGGGAAGACTGCATACCAATTGTGTCAAACACAATCAGTTAATTTCCTTGCAAATCTGCATGAGTTACCATGTGTCAATTACAAATAATCTGATAAGGGTGGCTTTTTATTCACCTCAACAGCTAACTCCATAAAAAGATTCCGAAAAATAAATTGCCCCGTGCAACCGGCAGGTTTTACATTTAGTAACTTCAGACTTTACTTTGAGAATTGAAATAAAATTGAGTGTTTTAAACCGTAAGCGGGGTTTTTAAAATCATAAAATCAATGGGGGTTTAAATCTTCTTTTAAAATTCAAAACTGCAATCAATACAAATTGATGAACAATTTATTTTCTACCAAAATTATCAATCAGATCAGAAAAAACCAATTACAATTTATGCGGTTATTTAGTAGTTAAAAAAAGGGTTAATAACGTTAAACAACAAAAAGGAGTAGCAGGAATGAGTAGAAAAAAAAATTAAAAAACCACCTTATTTTAATAGTTGAATCAATAAAAGGAATAAAAAAAAAATGCAGCCAATCAAAGAAGAAAAAAACCAATGAAAGAGACAACCTTACTTCAAGACTACCAACTTCCCCTTCCTTGTTTCAAACTTTACCACATTATTTTCAACAGGAGTAACAACAATCTTTTTACCATTTATATCATATAGCTGCAGGCCGGCAGGCAAGTGCAGATAACACACAGCACCGGATTTGGAAAGAATTGAAGCACGCGTTACTTTTCCATCCTTCCAGTCAAAACTTACTTCAAATCCATTGCGTGTACACATGCCCGTTACATTGCCGGAGGCCCAGTCTTTATCTTGTGGAAGAGCGGGCAAAATATAGATGGCATTGTTTGGCCCGCTGCTTTGCAAAAGCATTTCAGCAATGCCGGCAGTACCGCCAAAATTTCCATCTATCTGAAAAGGAGGATGGGCACAAAAGAGATTTGGATAGGTGCCTGCGCCCTTATTGAAAGAAATATCGCCGGCTTCAAAAGCCGGTTCGAGTAATCCTTTCAGCATTTTTAAAGCATGGTCGCCATCGCGTAGCCT
>DATILZ010000454.1:0-4737 GCA_035475995.1 Hanamia sp.
TTCACAAAATCAATTGGATAAAGCAATTGCTACCATTAAAAAAAATCTGGACCGGCAAGTATCAAAAAACTTCATTTCAGAAGAAATAAAAAATAAAACTATTGAGAAAATTTCCACTTTTACTTCGTTAAAAGAGGGAATTCAGAAAAGCGATCTGTTGGTAGAAGCAGCAACAGAAAATATAGATTTGAAATTAAAGATCTTTAAAGAAATAGATGAGTTTGCTCCGCAAAATTGCATTCTTGCTTCCAATACTTCTTCTATTTCTATTACCAAAATAGCCTCCGTTACCCAAAGGCCTTCGCAGGTTATCGGAATGCATTTTATGAATCCGGTTCCGGTAATGAAACTGGTAGAAATCATAAATGGTTATTCTACTGATAAAAATGTTTCTGAAACAATCGTGAATCTTTCAAAACAAATAGGAAAAATTCCTTGTGAAGTCAATGATTATCCTGGTTTTGTTGCTAACAGAATTTTGATGCCGATGATTAACGAAGCCGTTTATACTTTGTTTGAAAATGTTGCAGGCGTTCAGGAAATTGATACGGTGATGAAACTAGGCATGGCACATCCGATGGGGCCTTTGCAACTGGCAGATTTTATCGGCCTCGATGTTTGTCTTTCTATTTTAAATGTCTTACATGACGGTTTTGGGAATCCAAAATACGCGCCTTGCCCTTTACTGGTCAATATGGTAAATGCCAATAATCTTGGCATAAAAACAGGTGAAGGATTTTATAAATATGCTCCGGGAAATAAGGAATTAGTTGTGAGTGAAAGGTTTGCTTAAGATTTTCACAAGGTTGCCACCCTTTCAAAGGTTGGCAACCTTCGATTCTGGCTGTGCCTGTGAAAATTGTATCTTTGCCAATTATTTAAAAATCATGAGTACTAAAGGAAAAGTTTTGATGGCGATGAGCGGCGGTATAGATAGTACAGTAGCCGCTTTGATGCTTCACAAGGAAGGTTATGAAGTAGTAGGAATTACTATGAAAACATGGGATTATGCAAGCAGCGGCGGTAAAACGAATAAAGAAACCGGCTGTTGCAATATTGATAGTTTTAATGATGCAAGAATGGCAGCTGTGCAGCATGGTTTTCCGCATTTTATTTTGGATATCCGTGAAGAATTTGGGGATTTTGTGATCAACAATTTTGTAGAAGAATATATTGCGGGCCGTACACCCAATCCATGTGTTTTATGCAACACGCATATTAAATGGCGCGCCCTCTCAAAAAGAGCGGATGCATTGGGTTGTGATTTTATTGCAACAGGACATTATGCGCAAATCCATCAGCATACAAACGGAAGATATTTTGTTAGAAAAGGCATTGATGAAACAAAGGATCAAAGCTATGTTTTATGGGGATTACAGCAGGATTTGTTAAGCAGGACTTTGTTGCCGCTTGGCACTTATCGCAAAACGGAAATCAGGCAAATGGCCATTGATTTTGGCTATCCTGAACTTGCAAAAAAGAATGAAAGCTATGAAATTTGTTTTGTGCCGGATAACGACTACCGCGGTTTCTTGAAAAGAAAAGTAGAAGGACTGGAAGAAAGAGTTTCAGGAGGTTTTTTTGTGGATAAAACCGGAAAAATTTTAGGCCCGCATAAAGGATATCCTTTCTATACTGTCGGGCAAAGAAAAGGATTGGATATTGCTTTGGGAAAGCCCGCTTTTGTTACACAAATTATTCCCGAAACCAATACGATTGTTCTTGGCGATGAAGAAGATTTGAAAGGAAGTGAAATGATCGTAAAAGGAATCAACTGGATCAAATATGACGGCATTTCTGATGGAATGGAAGCTCTTACAAAGATCAGGTATAAAGATAAAGGCGCTCTTTCCAATTTGTTTGCATACGAAAATGGAGTGAAAGTCCGTTTTTATCAAAATGTAAAAGGAATTGCACCAGGCCAAAGCGCGGTATTTTATGAAGGCGATGATGTAATTGGAGGAGGAATTATTCAGAGGAAGCCGGTTGTTGAAAGTTGAAGGTTGAAAGTTGTTTAGAAAGCTAAGATGGTTTAGAAAGATTAGTTTCGAGCTCCTTTTAGAAAAACATTTTTATAGATTTATGATAAAATATTTTATCGGTTCATGCTTTATACTTCTGCTTCTGAGCTCGTGTAAAAAGGAGAATGGAAATTTTACTTCCGCATCAATCAATGATTACTTTCCGCTCCAGGTTGGAAAATATATTACTTACGATCTTGATTCGACAGTCTATTACATCAACTTTGGTGAAAAAGCGCAGATAATTCATTACCAGGCTCAATACCGGGTTGATTCGCAGCTTACCGATAATTCGGGGAGGCCAGCTTTCAATATCAGCCGCTATTTGCGCTCAGATTCTACTCAGCCGTGGCAAATAGATAATGTATTTACAGCAGTACTTACCGGAAAATCTATTGAGTACATTGAGGATAATAACCGGTTCATAAAATTGATGATGCCGGTAAAAGAAGGATTTACATGGAAAGGAAATAGCTATTTATCGTCTTTTGCATATTCGATCTATAGTTCTTCAAACAATGATTTTATTAAAGATTGGGATTATACCTATGACAGTATTGGCGTGCCTCTGACGATCAATACAATTACAATCGACAGTACTTTAAAAGTATTTGAAACAGATGAAAAAGTGGGTGATCCGGCATTACAGCCAAACGGGTATGCAGACAGAAATTATTCGGTGGAAAAATATGGAAAGGGAATTGGTTTGATCTACCGCGAATTTTTGCACTGGGAATATCAGCCAGTCTCCTCTCAATCGCCCGGATACATTGGTTTTGGAATTAAAATGAGCATCACAGATCATAATTGATAGTGCAGGAATTGGTTTGAATTTTTAAAAAAAATGTATGTTTTTTTTTCTCCGGAAAATTTCCTTTCTGTTTATAATAAGCATCCTTTTCTCCTTGAATGTTTCTGCACAGTTTACCAGGTATATTGTAAAATTCAAAGACAAGAACGGCACTCCTTTTTCCATTAGTAATCCTTCACAATTTTTATCGGCAAAGGCAATTGCAAGAAGAGCAAAACAACATATTGCTATTGATGAAACTGATCTTCCGGTAGTGCCCCATTATATTGACAGTGTTCGGTTTGCAGGCAATATTATTGTGCTTGACCAATCCAAATGGCTCAATCAAATTTGCATTGAAACTACTGATTCTACTGCACTTGCGCACATTAATAGTTTTTCTTTTGTGGTCAAAACGCAGCCGGTAAAGCGGATTGGAAATCGTTTGCCAAAAAGAGATCATTTAATTACAAGAGATAAATTTAATGAACCTGTAAGTACAATTCATTCTGTATTAACACCACCGGTTGTTAATAATTATTACCCTTATGGCAATTCATTTAACCAGGTTCATATTCATAACGGAGAGTATCTGCATAATAAAGGTTTTCATGGCGAAGGAATGTTAATTGCAATTATTGATGCTGGTTTTTATCATTATAAAACTTTACCTGCTTTTGATAGTGTTAATTTAAATAACCGTGTATTGGAAACTCATGACTTTGTTGCAAATGAAGCGAGTGTAAATGAAGATAATTTGCATGGAATGATGTGCTTTTCAATCATAGCCGCTAATCTGCCGGGGCAATTAGTTGGGACCTGTCCCAATGCTAATTTTTTGCTTTACCGCTCCGAAGATGTTTCCTCTGAATCTCCTGTGGAGGAGCAGTATTGGATTGCCGCTGCGGAGCGTGCTGATAGTGCCGGCGCTGATGTGATCTCCACTTCACTTGGTTACGATACATTTGATGATCCGGCTTTTAATTACACGTATGCCGATATGAATGGCCACACATCTATGATTGCCAAAGCTGCTGCAATCGCTGCAGCAAAAGGTATGATTGTATTAGCCGCAGCGGGAAATGAAGGTAATAATAGCTGGCATTTTATTACCACACCTGCTGATGCCGATAGTATTTTAGCAGTTGGAGCAGTTGATGCTGCAGGTACACCTGCACCTTTTAGCAGCTACGGCCCTTCCAGCGATGGAAGAGTGAAGCCGGATGTGGCTTCGGTAGGATCGGGTACTGCAATTTCAGATACTTCCGGATCTGTTGTTTTCGGAAATGGTACCTCGTTTGCCACGCCAAATTTAGCAGGATTGGTTACCTGTTTATGGCAGGCATTTCCGGAATTTACTAATATGGAAATCATCAAAGCAGTAGAAAAAAGCAGCAGCATTTACAATAATCCCGACAACCGCACCGGCTATGGAATTCCTGATTTCAAAAGAGCATTTGAAGATTTGAATCAACAACAAATTTTGAAAAATGCAATTAATATCCTGAGGAATAATTTTATAAAGGTTTATCCGAATCCTTTTAAAAATAATTTCGCACTTTTAATAAAACCACCGCGTACAGCAACCGGAATCTTCAGGCTTTTTGATGCTTCAGGGCGGTTATATTTTTCAAAGCAAATTCCTTTGCAACAGGATGTGATTCAGCTAATCAATTTTAATAACATGCAATTCCTTCAAAACGGAATCTATATTTTAAAATTTAGTGATGGAAAAAGCAAACAAAGCGTTAAGTTGATGGTAGAATAATCTTGCCTTTTACCTTCAGCATTAAGCCTTCAGTACTGCAGGAATAAAGAAGCCTGCTGTTCTTCAGGATATCAAAAGAAGAATCTGTTTTATCCATTGCTTTACTGGAATGCCTCCAATACTTTTTCCATTTGCATGCTTCTTGATCCTTTGATAAG
>DATILZ010000455.1:0-2017 GCA_035475995.1 Hanamia sp.
AGATCAGCATGATCTTTCATCAGCTTTACAATTTCATTCAAAGCACCCATAGATTCCGGCTTGATCGTTGATTTGTTTACATCAAATAAAATTCCGTGTGTGATGAATTTTCCATCAGTTACGATTTTGTTATACTTATCATCGCCGCCCGCAGCCAGGCGAAAATTCTTAATTTTAATACCATAGCGGTTTGCTTTAATATCCACTTTTCCTGCACCCACAGGTAACGTATTCATGGCAGCTACGCGATATTGATCTATATAAACCTTTCCAATATTTTTATGAATATAAATGGCTACGTGATGCCATTCGTTGCCGGTAATATCTTGTGGCAAGGCAATGAAACCGGCATTTACATCTCCAAAAGTTATTTTTGAAACATTAAGGATCCTGAATTTATAAACGGGATATCCATGGCTGTTTTTATCTTCAGGTTTACGAAAACTCACATTGAATTCGCTGGAATATCTGAAATAATTGCCGTCTTTATTTTCATACATCATATCGAACTCGAGAGTATATTGTTCAGGCAAATAATTATCAGAATTCATTAAAGGCGATACCGTGGCATCACAATCAGGTTGCAGATGTAAAATCTTTTCACCTTCATAAGTTTGTATTTCTGCATTTCCCGAATTGACTGTAAAACGCGCAGGCAATTCAGCATCTGCTTCTGTGCTCAAATCGGGTTGAAAAATAATTTTATCACCGGGAACGAAATCATAACTTTTATAGCTGGCTACAACAGGCTTTGCCGCTTTGGAATCAACTGCTACGCTTTCATCTTTGGCATTGTTATTTTCGTTGGCAGCTACGGGTTCATTTCCTGTCTTGTTTCCCTTCACAGCATCAGCGGTATTATCAATCGCTTTGTCAGTCGCGTTTCCAGCTTTGTTTACCACTTTATTTTCAGCACGGTTTTTTACTTCATTTTTTATTTTATTCCAAAGCTGGGCCTCTGAATTTTGAAAAGAAAGAAGCAGGAAAAAAGATAAGGAAACGATGCAAATGAAACGGATGTTTTTTTTCATAACAAATGTTTTAAAAAGGTGATTGACGAATTTGATCTGTGTGTATAATTGTTTGCAAATGTCGATTACATCTGCATTTGCGACAATCCCGCAAAAACAGGTTTTTTATTTATACCCGAAAAAGGGGATTTTTTTTAAAAGATTGGATAGATGGTTTTTTATAGGGAAATTCGTTTGTATTTTTTAAAAAACTAATTCGGATTCATTTAAAAAAAGCGGGAACAAACGTTTATAATGATAAAAAAAACTAAAATATTTTTTTCAATTTCCGGAAAAATTTTGTTGCTCAATATTCTGACTGCTGTTGCACTTTCAGCATTTTCACAGTCAGGTAAAGCGAAGGTGAGTCAGCAAAATAATTCCTCAAAAGATACGGCTATAATAGATGCTTATTTAAAGATTGTGTTTGCATATTCGCAAAGCATCGGTACACATGATTCAGCAAATTTTTATTTAAACAAAATAGATTCCCTTTCTACATTAACGCATTACAGTAAAGGTAAAACAGAATATTACCGGATGAAAGCGGTGATGTACTATCTTCTTGAAAAAGAAGATTCACTCAAATACGCGGTCAACAGGGCTTTTTTCACTGCAGATAGTGCCCGAAATAAAAAAGAGCAGGCATTAGTAAATGATCTCCTCGGATGGATCAATCAAAACCGTGAACAAAATGATTCAGCTGCTGATTATTATATAAAAGCCGCCCATATTGCAGACTCCATAAAGGATTATAACTTTTCAGGAAAAATTTATAACAATCTTTCAGTTGTTTTCTGGAACATAGGCAATTATAAAAAAGCGGTGGAATATGCGAAAAACGGCTTTGAGAAAGCGAAAAACCTGAATGATACTTTTCTGTTAAGCAACACACTTTTTAATCTTGGCAATGCAAAATCAAGATTAAAACAATATGACACTGCCTTCATTTTATTCAAAAGAGTAAGGGAACTTGTAAATGATCCTTTGAAATATAACCAGGTATT
>DATILZ010000456.1:0-3675 GCA_035475995.1 Hanamia sp.
TGCCGGCGCATTTCATTAATACCAACTACCGGCCCTTTCCATTCTACCGATTTGATCAAATGTTTTTGACAAACAGCTACTCTTTCTTCAACCGTAGGTGCAGGAAGAATTTCCCCGGTTTTTACATAATGACTAATCTCATTAAAAATCCAGGGATAACCAATCGCCGCGCGACCGATCATAATACCATCCACACCATATTTATTTTTATATTCTAATGCTTTTTGAGGAGAATCAATATCGCCGTTTCCAAAAATGGGAATCGTAATTCTTGGATTTTCTTTCACTTTTGCAATCAGTTCCCAGGCCGCGCTTCCTTTATACATTTGAACTCTTGTGCGGCCATGAATGGCTAATGCCTGGATTCCTACATCCTGCAAACGCTCCGCAACTTCTTCAATATTTTTGGTATCCTCGTCCCAGCCTAATCTTGTTTTTACCGTAACCGGCAAAGAAGTGCTTTTTACCACCGCATCGGTTAAACGGATCATCAGTGGAACATCTTTTAAAACACCGGCACCGGCGCCGCGACAGGCAACTTTTTTTACCGGGCAGCCAAAATTAATGTCTAATAAATCAGGATTCGTAGCATCTACAATTTTAGCAGCAAGAGACAAGCTTTCTTCATCGCCACCAAAAATTTGAATGCCCACTGGCTTTTCATAATCAAAAATGTCGAGCTTTTTTTTACTTTTAATTGCATCGCGAATCAGTCCTTCGCTGCTGATAAATTCCGTGTACATCAGATGCGCACCGTTATCTTTGCACACTGCACGAAATGGTGGATCACTTACATCTTCCATCGGCGCAAGCAATAAAGGGAATTCGGGTAATTGTATGTTGCCTATTTTAATCAAGGTTATATGATTGATGTTTTAAAGGGTGATTGTTTGTCGTTCATGGTTAGAAGGTTGAACTTATTTTTTGGCTGTAAATTTACGACGTTAAAAATTTAGAATATGATGATTGACAGAAATTCAAGAAATTTTAGCTTTACCGGGCAATTGGCAATTTTGCTCGGGCTGATTGGCGCAGGGCTTGTTATTGGCGGGCTTGTTTCTGCCGGTCTTTGGGTAGCCATGACCGGGAGGCCACTTTTGGCAATGGCAAATGATATACTAAATCCAAAATATTACAATGAAATAATGTGGATCCAGGCAATTTCAACTTTTTTTATGTTTTTTTTGCCCGTGTATTTTTTCGCGCTTATTTGCTATCGCAATCCTGCAAAATTTATGGGTTTTAATACAAATTTTAATATCCGGCAGGTATTGCTGGTATTTGTAATCCTCATTCTCACTTTTCCGCTTTCAGGAGCCCTCGCTGAATTAAATAAAATTATTCCGATCCCGAAAAACTGGGAAGTTTATTTTAAAGCAAAAGAGGCAGAACGGGCTGCACAGGAGGCTGCACTTATTAACATCAATAGCTTTTCGCGCTATATTCTTTCAATGATAATTATTGGTTTACTGCCCGCTATTTTTGAAGAAGTTTGCTTTCGTGGAGGTATTCAAAATATTCTCATGAGGTGGTTCAAGGGTCCATGGATTGCCATCATTCTGACTGCTATTGTTTTCAGCGCCGTGCATGTTTCTTATTATGGATTTTTGGTGCGTTTTGTTTTAGGAGTTGCACTTGGCTTGGTTTTTTATTACAGCGGAAGCTTGTGGCTCAATATTCTTTTTCATTTTTTGTTTAATGGAATACAGGTTACAGCAATGTATGTTGCCACCATGCAAGGCGTAAAAGCTTCAAAAGATATTGAAGAAAATTTTCCAATGTGGGCAGGAATTATTGCGCTGGCATTCATTATTTATGCCTTTATTCATTTTCGAAAAATATCTTTGGCACAGCAGGAAAAATATGTAATGCCCGCTGAAGACCCGAATGATTTTCACAACTGGATAACCAAAGAATCTTAAAACTCACGAATGGCTTTCGACACCAAAACTTTTAAAACACGTACGCTTACAGCAATCATTTTTGCCCTTGCTATGCTCATTGGATTATTGTGGAATCAATGGAGCTTTATTATTTTATTTACCATCATTCATTTTGGCTGCTGGTATGAATTTATAAAGCTTTTAAAGAAAATTGATCCGGCAAATTATAAGCTTAAAAGCTTGCTGGGTCTGCTTTACATTACGCTTCCAGTTATTTTAATAATAATTATTCGAACAAATAATTTTAATGGTTTCAATGATAATTTTCTAAAAATAATTCCCTGCGGAATTGTTTTTTCTATCTGGATAAATGACACAATGGCCTACATTGTTGGTTCGTTTATCGGCAAAACTCCATTATCATCTATTTCACCTAAAAAAACCCGGGAAGGCACGATTGGAGGAATTATTCTTTGTGTAATTGTAATTTCTTTGATTGGATATTTTACAAAATATTACTCTGTATTTGATTGGATTTTCATTAGTTTATTTTGTGCTGTTTTTGGTACGCTTGGCGATTTATTGGAAAGCAAACTAAAACGCATGGCAAATGTAAAAGACAGCGGTTCTTTAATGCCGGGACATGGCGGCTTTTTAGACCGTTTTGATTCCATGCTGGTTGCGATTCCATTTGTATTTGTTTATTATTCTTTGTTTATTCTGTAAAAACCCAGAGGTTCATTCACTTTTGTAAAAACCAGGAAGCTTTATTTCGAAAGTTCCATTTAAAGAACGCACTCCAAAAACCTTCTTGGTTTATTAACCTCCTTCTTAAAGAAAAACCAGGAAGGTTTATTTCATTTAATGAGGAGACTCCAAAAACCTTCTTGGTTTATTGACACCCGCAAAATCTTCCTGGTTTTATTAACCCAAAAAAGAAATAAAAGGCTTTATCTCCTGTCGCCTTTTTATATTTGTAATTAAATTTAGTTGATGAATATTCATAAAGAAGGCTATCGGACGATTGCATTATGCGCATTGATCTTTGGAGCCATTAATATTATTTTCTTTTTTTTCTTTAGTGCTACCATGCCAATAGTAGCATGGATCGTATTTAGTGTAAGCCTGATCATGCTTCTGTTTATTATTTCTTTTTTTCGTTCACCAAAAAGAAATTTCACCGTTGCACATCACCAGGTGATCTGCCCTGCAGACGGCAAAGTAGTGGTAATAGAAGAGATGACAGACACAGAATATTTTAAAGACAAAAGATTGCAGGTTTCGATATTTATGAGCCCGGCAAATGTGCATATCAATCGCATACCAATGTCGGGAAAAGTGGAATACAGCCAATATCACAAAGGAAAATACCTGGTAGCATGGAGCCCAAAATCTTCCACAGAAAATGAAAGACATTCAGTAGTTATCAAAAGTGATACCGCAGAAATTCTGGTAAAACAAATCGCCGGAGCACTTGCAAAACGAATTGTAAATTACCTGAAAGTAGGACAAAAAGTGGAACAAGGACATGAAATGGGATTTATAAAATTTGGCAGTCGGGTTGATGTTCTTCTTCCCGTTGGAACTGAATTAAATGTAAAACTAAATCAGCAGGTAAAGGGCGGAGTAACTGTTTTGGCTACGATAGATACATTAATTCCTGTTGAGGAAGAAATGGTTCAGGAAGAAGAAAAATAGATTTTCTGATTTATGAGTAAAAGAAGAAACAATGAACATTTCTATTTCTTTAAGGAGCCAAAAATGGTAGCTTAAACCGTAAGAAATAAATCCT
>DATILZ010000457.1:0-11227 GCA_035475995.1 Hanamia sp.
TAAAATGAATTGAAAGGCGACAAGCTTCGGCACTCTAATTGTAATAGTCAAATTTCTTATATCTATTTAACTAAAAAATTAAAATTATGAAAGCAGCTGGTTGGATTTTAATCGCCATTGGAATTATCATGATTATTATCAAAGGTGTTTCTATTCCTGAAAAGAAAACCATTATAGACGCCGGCCCAATCCAGGTAAATAAAACTGAAAATCATTGGTACGGCTGGCCTACGTATGTCGGTGGCGCTATTGCAATTGTCGGAATTGTTTTGGTAGCAACCTCTAAGAAAGGTGTTTAGTATTTTCAAACAAAAAAAGTAATCAGGAAATGCACGTTGAGAATGATTGTGCATCTCCTGACAAGAAAAGTTTAAAAAATAAGAATAAGCAATAAAATGATGATTATAACTGCTCCAACAGATAAATAGATGCCCTGTGTGGCGGCTTCCTTTTTCAGGCTTTTTACTTCTTTTCTTAATTCCTTTTTCTCAGCTTTTGACAAATTAGTTTTCGACATTTGGCGAATTTCTATCAGGCGGTTTTCAATTTGATGAGCCCGAACTTCTTTCGGCACTTCAGTTTTTACAGGTGTTTCATTAGCCGCATAAACAGGAGTGAGCAATGAAATGCACATTGCGAATAACAATGCCGCAATAATTTTCTTTGTGCGCATAAATAATGTTTTTAAATGAAAAAATTTGTGTCTGTCAACCAATGAAAGCGATTACAAGAATCATTCCTATTCTCTTTTTTGCTGCTCAAATATCTTTCAAGTGGAAAATATATCTTATTAAAACTGAAATAGTTGTTCAAAAAAAGAAGCCTTTCTGGGAACAGAAAGGCTATAACGATTGCTTGTATTAAAAAGTGAGGTGTAGGAAAATCCTATTCCTGTTTTTAATTATTTGAAAAAAATTGAAAGCTTTGATACACTTATATACTTCTTTGCTTAAAAGGTAACCCAAATTTTGTGTATGACTCCAATAAAAAACCACCGGATTAAAAACCGGTGGTTTATGACGCTGCGTGCGTCTCAGATTATTTTAATGGAGCCTTTTCTAATTAAAAATTTAGAACAGGCATCCATGTTCTATCTGTAGATTGCATGAATACCTCCTTTTTATTTGATGAGAAATAAAGATAGCAAAAAAATGAAAAAAGAAAAGTAAAAACTTTTTTTATGCAGTGAATTTCATAATATCGAAAGGCTTCAGCCTTCATCACTTTAACTTAAAAAATGCAATTCAAAAGGTTTGCATACTTGAATCGTGAGTGAAAAATTGACATGCACTCTATCTATGACAGCAGTTGTTTTTTTAAATCGTATTGTAAATCCGGGTGGAGGTTTGAAAGTGCAGCATCAATTTTTATGCGCTGGCTTTCATATAAATTCATCAATTGACGACTCTTTTTTAACGGAATTGAATAGTTGTTCAGGCAATTACAAAAATGAATTAATAATTCCGCCTCTGTTTGTTTCGATAAGGAAAAACGAATGTGTTTATTGATGGTGCGTAATATCTTTCTGACACTTTTTTTGATAAAATAAATGTTACTTTTATTCATGTCGGCAAATTGTTGTTCAATATCCTGTTTTACGTTTTCAATGTATTCAGGAATATTGCCGGATTCAAAAAGTAAAAACGCCAGCAGCTCTTTATTTTCTTTTTTGAACCTGCCAAGCCGAAGGCAATATTCCATCAATTCATGAAAATCACGTTTTTCCAAATCCTTTTTTATTTCACTGATTGATACAGGTTTCATTCGCCAATATTGATGGTTGTAGTTAAATCATTTAATCGTTTAGATTGTTGCTCAATCCTCCTATAGATATCATTTAATTAGCAACAAAAATACTTTCTTATATACAAAAAAAGGGAATCACGTAGATTCCCTATTTTGGTTTATGCATGTGTAATATTATTGTTTTACAACTTTTCCGTTGTAAAGTATTTCTCCTGAATTATTCCTGATTGTGAGTATGTATATTCCTTGTGTCAGCGTTACTACAGAAAAATCCTTTTTTACGTTACCAGTTGTAACAGACCAGTTTTCAGATGCTACCTGTTTTCCGGTAATGTCCATCAGCCTTGCAGAAACCATCTGCGAAGCAGCGCTGTTGAAATTAACGGAAAGTGTGTTGTGGAATGGATTTGTCAAAATAGAAATGGTAGTTTTGGGCCCATCTGCTTTTATTGAAATTGTTTTAGAATATTTAGAATTACCATCAAAGTCCACTTGTTTCAAACGGTAGTAATTGATTCCGGAAGCAGGGTTTGCGTCAAGCGTATTGTAATTTTTAACTGTCTGACTATTACCAGCGCCATTTACTTTTGCTAGTATTGTCCAATTATTGGCATCCACACTTTGTTCTACCTGGAAGTAACTGTTATTCAGTTCCTGCGCAGTTGACCAGTCAAGGCTTACGGCGGTTCCTTTTTTGTGTGCAGTAAAACTGGTTAGTTGTATTGGCATTGGGCCGGCTTCAGCGCAATAAGAAAACTGCACATCGTCCATTGCAAAATCGTTTCCACAACCACCAACCGTTCCATCGCTTAATGTTATCCTGATTTGTGTAGGAAGAAAATTGCCTGTAGAAGGTAAAACAAATGATGAACCCTGGTTTACCCACACAGCCGCTTCTGATTGTGGAACCGGAGTGGCAACAAAAGGAGAGCCGTTAAGTGGCACCCATGTATTGGCTGAAGAGAGATATTCAACGGTAAAAGACAATTTGGTAAGCAAAGCATTAGTACCGCAAATTCCCATCGTATCGATATTCATGATATATAAACTAACGTTGTAATTGCCTTCAGTAAAACCATTTGCGTCAGTGATTGTATGTTGAAAAAAAGTTTCTGCCTGGCCATTTACTACGAGCATCTTACCATTAAGGTCTCCGGTATGATCGCCGGAAACATGCCATTCAGGTTTTTGTTGAGTGCTGTCAATAACACGATAAACTCCTTCCTCTACAAGGCTGCCGTTTTCCCGGTATGTTAATCCACTGGTCAGTACATCCGGGCTGCTTGATGAGGTTGTTCCGGTTCCAAATGTTTCAAGCCATAAAACTCTTGCACCATTGCAACCTACTTGTGCATTTGCTGACGTTGTAAATAGAAAAGCTGTGAATAAAAGCGTTAAGACAACATAAAGTTTAGAACAATGCGTAACATTTTGTTTCATAAAAAAGGTTTAAGAAGCGTAAAAAAATAAAGTAGAGCAATGGTTTTACGCAAATTGCAAATGCAATAAAAGGATGATGGCAGTAGTTTTAAAAAGGGGAATGGAGCAGTTTTCTGAGGAAGTGGAAGAGCAAAACTAATACTTATAATTTAAAATCAAAATAAAATAGATTTTTTTTTATTATAGAGCATGTATAAATAGAATGAAATTTCGGAAAAGCAAAATTGTTATTAGTTTAATGCACTTCAAGGCAAAATGATTGCATCTCCGGAATATACATTCAGTAAAGGAATAAATAACGGCGATCTGTTTTTGTGAATCCAGTTATGCTTTGCTTATTTTTTCACTGCTTTTTTCGCTGCTGCTTTTTTTGTGGCAGTTTTCTTTGACGCTGCTTTTTTGTCAAACGCTTTAGGCTCCTGTTGAAGAATCATTTTCTTGATGTCCTCCAGTTGAACGTCTGCTAATTCTTCTGCAGTATATTTTCCACCCCCAGGTTTAGGGCCGGTTTTCAGCATTTTTTTGCCAAAGCGAATGAATGGTCCCCATCTTCCATTTTCAATTGCTATTTTTTCCCCGGGCCATTGTTTGATAAAGCGGTTGGCTTCTTTTTCGATCTTTTTTTCGATCAGTTCATCACAATCCTTTTGAGTGAGATTATCAAAATTGTAGGCTCTCGGGATATTGATAAAAAGGTCGTTCCATTTGATAAATGGCCCAAAGCGGCCTTTGCCTTTTGTAACCGGCTTTCCTTCGTAATGTCCTATCGGCGCTTCTTCTACTTGTTTTGCCCGGATGATCTCTATTGCACGCTGCAGGTCAACTTCCGTAGGTTCTTCTCCTTTTGGAATCGAAATAAATTGCTCGCCCCATTTTATATAAGGGCCAAATCTTCCTACGTTTGCAGATACTTCTTTGCCTTCATATTCGCCAAGATTTAAAGGGAGTTTAAACAGATCCATCGCTTCTTCCAGCGTGATGGTCTCAATACTTTGTGTTGCTTTTAATTTTGCAAAACGTGGTTTTTCTTCATCCTCAGCATTTCCGATTTGTACCATTGGGCCATATCTTCCCATCCGCGCAATTACAGGTTTACCGCTTTCAGAATCTATTCCCAATTCGCGTTCACCTTTTGCCCGTTCCGCATTTTCTAAGGTATGCTCCACTGATTGATGAAATGGTTTATAAAACTCACCCACCATTTTATTCCATTGGAGATTTCCTTCAGCAATTTTGTCAAATTCTTCTTCAATATTTGCAGTGAAAGAATAATCCATCACCTGGTCAAAATGCTGATTCAAAAAATCTGTAACTACCAGCCCCAGATCCGTTGGAAAAAGTTTCCCTTTTTCGGCGCCGGTATTTTCTGTTACTTTCAGTTTATTAATTGTATTTTCTTTAGAAAGTTTTACAATTCTTATTTCGCGTGTAGTTCCTTCTTTATCTCTTTTTTCTACGTAGCTTCTTTTAATAATGGTGCTAATAGTTGGCGCATAAGTGCTGGGACGGCCAATTCCCAATTCCTCTAATTTCTTTACCAAAGATGCTTCTGTATACCTTGCCGCATGTCGTGTAAATTTTTCAGTCGCCGTCATTTCTGTAAAGTCCAGTTGCTGATTTACCACCAATGGAGGAAGGCGGCTTTCGCTTCCAAATGAGGTGTTGTCTGCATCGTCATCATCATTTCCTTCATTATATATTTTTAAGAAACCATCAAATTTCAACACTTCACCACTTGCTGTCAGTTCATCTTCTACCGTACTTATTTTTATTTTAGCTGTTGTTTTTTCAAGAATGGCATCGCTCATCTGGCTGGCTATTGTGCGTTTCCAGATCAGTTCATAAAGCCGTGAGGTTTCCACATCGTTGATCCTGCTCTCACTCATATCAGTCGGACGAATAGCTTCGTGCGCTTCCTGGGCACTTTCATTTTTATTTTTAAAATTGCGCAACTGCAGATATCGTTCACCATAGTTTTTCAGCACTTCATTTTTTATCTGTTCTTTTGCTGTCGTACTCAGGTTTACGCTATCGGTACGCATGTATGTGATCTTTCCACTTTCATACAGTTTTTGCGCAAGGAGCATGGTTTTGCTTACTCCATAACCGAGTTTCCGGCTTGCCTCCTGCTGTAGCGTAGAAGTAGTAAAAGGTGCCGCAGAAGTACGTTTGGCAGGTTTTACAATAATATCTTTGACTGAGTATGTTGCGTTTTTACATCTGCTCAAAAAATCTTCGGCAGCTTCAATCGTTCTTGTTCCGCCGTCTTCCGCTTTAAAAGGAATTCTTTTTCCCGATGCATCGGTTGCAGCAAGAGAAGCTTCGATTTTAAAACTGCTTGTAGCGGTAAACTGATTAATTTCTCTTTCTCTTTCAGCAATTAATTTTACGGCCACGCTTTGCACTCTTCCGGCGCTTAATCCGCCTTTCATTCCTATTTTTCGCCACAAAACGGGCGAAAGTTCAAAACCAACCAGCCTGTCTAAAACCCTTCTTGCCTGCTGTGAATTTACCAGGTTCATATCAATCAGACGCGGATTTTGAACTGCGGCATTTATTGCTGGCTTGGTTATTTCATGAAAAACAATTCGTTTGGTAGTATTTACATCAAGGCCTAATACCTGGGCGAGGTGCCAGCTTATGCTTTCTCCTTCGCGGTCTTCATCCGATGCAAGCCATACGGTATCCGCTTTTTTTGAAAGCTGTTTTAAATCCCGTACCACTTTCTGCTTGTCATCCGGAATTTTATATCGTGGCATAAAATTGTTATTAATATCGATGCCCATATCGTCTTTCTCCAGGTCGCGGATGTGACCATAAGAACTCTTTACTTCGAAATCTTTGCCCAGAATTTTTTCAATCGTTTTTGCTTTTGCCGGAGACTCTACAATCAATAAATTTTTTGCCATAATGTCTTTAGTTTTTCCAATCCTGACGTAATCTGATTTTCAGAATTTTCCAATTTCCGAAAAATTTTGTGTGGTTGCAATATTAGTTTAAAAATTAAAAATGAAATTTTAAATAGAAAATTTGTTTTGTAAAAGGCGTTTTTTATCTTTGGATTCCCCCATTGAATAACAGTTTCATTTTTTTAATAACCCAGGTTTCAACCTTAGTTGTTTGTAAAAAAATATTAATAAATTCATGTTGCTAACATATTTTTTCATAAGAGAAAAGCGTTATATCTTTTATTGAAAAATTATTTAGTATTAAAACTGCAAAAATGAGAGTTGTAATGCTTGGTTCGGGAAACACTGCCACTGTTTTGAGTGAGATTATTTCAAAAGCTGGCCATGAAATAGTGCAGGTAGCAAGCCGCAATGAAGAACATGCGAAAATGCTTGCTGAATTATATTCTGCTGATAGTGCTTCTTTATCTGTTCCCTATTTTTTGGATGCTGATATCTATATAATTGCCTTAAGCGATGCAGCCCTTGATCATCTTGAAAAAATTACCGCTTTAAAAAATAAATTTATCGTTCATACAGCTGGCGCAGTTTCTATCAATTCGCTTAAAAACTGCTCGGATACTTACGGCGTTATGTACCCGTTGCAGTCTCTTTCAAAATATAGTGCTCATATTCCAGAGATTCCTTTGCTGGTGGATGGAAATAACCAGGAAGTATTACATCGTGTATTAGGATTTGCAAAAACACTTTCTAAAAATGTGATAGAAGCAGATGATTCGCAAAGATTAAACTATAATGTAGCTGCTGTTTTTATCAATAATTTCAGCAATCATTTATATGCACTTGCAGAAATATTTTGCCAAAAAGAAAGATTAGATTTTAAAAATCTGTTCCCGATCATGGATGAGACTGTTTTTCGGGCAAAAGAGATTTCGCCTTTCCTCACTCAAACTGGTCCGGCAATGCGCGATGATATTTTTACCCTTAACAGGCATTTGCAGGCGCTTGCAGCCAATCCTGAACTGAAATATCTGTATTTGAAACTTTCTGAAAGTATTATCAAGCTTCATGGAAAAAGGTAAAGAAATGTTTTTTCTGCTTTTCAAATAGAATTATTGATAAGCGATATTTATAAAGGAATTATGATTATTTATTCGTTTACTGATCGTTATGATTTCATCAACCAGCATAAGTAAATTTAAAGAATTTGTGCAGGAAGTGATGTTGAAGTTGTTTCTTTCAAATAAAAAAACCAATGAAATATCCTCATTGGTTTTATAGAAAAAAAATGAAAGTAATTATTAAATCTGCAATGCCGCATTCATATTTCTTACTGCATCCGCGCTTTTATTAAATGCCGCCTGTTCTTCCTCATTCAATTTGAAATCAATAATTTTTTCCCAGCCATTTTTCCCAACCACTACAGGTACTCCGATACAAATATCCTTTTGTCCGTATTCACCGTCAAGCATTACACAGCACGGAATTAATTTCTTTTCATCACGCACAATTGATTCTACCAAAAAAGCTCCTGCAGCTCCGGGAGCGTACCAGGCGCTTGTTCCCAATAGCTTTGTAAGTGTAGCCCCACCAACCATTGTATCAGCGGCTACTTTTTTAAGCGTTTCTTCATCCAGCAAATTAGAAACAGGAGTTCCATTGTAAGTTGCCAATCTTGTCAAAGGGATCATGGTTGTATCGCCATGGCCGCCAATTACTACAGCCTGCAAGTCTTGTGCAGAGCACTTCATAGCGGTTGATAAAAAATATTTGAATCTTGCACTGTCCAATGCACCACCCATTCCAATAATTCTGTTTTTTGGCAAACCGCTTGATTTTAAAGCCAGGTAAGTCATCGTATCCATCGGATTACTGATTACAATAATTATTGCATCCGGAGATTGTTCCAGAATTTTTGTGGTAACGTCTTTTACAATTCCAGCATTAATTCCAATCAATTCTTCCCGCGTCATTCCTGGTTTGCGTGGAATTCCTGAAGTAATTACCACTACATTACTTCCTGCAGTTTTAGAATAATCATTTGTGCTGCCAATAATTTTTGTATCGCTTCCCAGCAAGGTTGCGCTTTGCATAAAATCCATTGCTTTTCCTTCGGTAATGCCTTCTTTAATATCCAGCATCACCAGTTCTTCACAAAGTTCTTTTCGTGCAATGTTGTCGGCACAGGTAGCGCCTACTGCACCGGCGCCTACTACGGTTACTTTCATTTTTTTATTTGTATTTATTTTGAAAAAAAATTGTTACCGGTCAAAGGTAATTAAATGTGTGTGTTTTTGATGAATAGTGAATAGCGAATAGGCGAGTGGTGAATAGTGAATCCATGGATTCTCCTTATTCAATCTGAATTCATGGTGAACTTTGTACTTTCAACTTTGAACTCATTCCATAGCTTTCCAAACATCTTCCAGGTTGATAGGGCCACTAAAGGAATTTACATACTTTCCGTTTTTGTCATACACAATGAGCTTTGGATACATTTGTACTTCATAATAAGGTAGAAAAAAATCTTTTCTATCCCATGCAACGGTTATTTGAGGATAATCAGCCAGTTTAAACATTCTGTAAAAAGAAAACATTTCGCTGTAGGGCAACCACGTTACCATCAGTATTTGTGTGTTTTTAAAATGCTCAATATTTTTTACCAATTCTCTTGTTTCGTTTTGGCAATGGCCACATTCGGGGCTGAAGATCATCAATAAAGTAGCGTGATTTTTCTTTAAATCTTTTTGTGTAAATGCAGTACTATCCGGTGCTTTATAAACAGTAAAGTCGGGGATGGAAGGGTTGAGAATATATGCCGGTGTTTTCTCTGCAGTAGAATTTGTTTGGGAAAATCCTGAATAACAAAAAAGAAAAGCCGGAAGAAGAAATAGTAGTTTTTTCATCAGTAAATTTTTTATAAAACTAATAAAAAAGTAAACAGATGAAAATGCAATGTTGATTTTAGGAATTTATTAGCACGCATTTTTCTCTATACTTTATTTATTACTAATTGAAATTTTAGTCTTTAATAGTTGCAGCGAACGAAGTTTTAAGCCGGATTTCTGTTTTAATATTTACACAAGAACTTAAAAAAAAGTAGTTCTTTGATATTAAAAATAGTAAAAATACGATTTCAACAGTAAATTCAATAAGGGTAAAAAATAGCAGTTACGCTCTTGTGCACGGTATTATGTCATCTTATCTTTGCAGCAGAAGTTGATTGATGTTCAACAAACATTGATCTAAAATCGAATCCAAATCCATTGAAAATATCTCCCGAAAGAATCGGGATCCTTTAATCCTTTGAAAGAGTCCGTGAGGACTGAAAAACCTAAAAATCCGATATCAATCAACTTCTTTTTTTTTCCGAAGCTTCGGGCCAATCCTGAGAAAAATAAATATTCCGATGAAAACCTGCTCTGAGAAGAGTTTAAATTTGAATCCTGAAAAACTATGCCCCAGGTTTAAATTATTAAAAGGCTTCCGTATTAATCCACGAAGCCTTTTTTATGTTTTAAATCTGCATTTCTATAAATAATATTTAGAAAAAACGATTCTTCTTTTTACAATTCAGCTAAAATCGTTTCAGGTTTTACATCGCCTTCAAACGATTTTTTTAAATTTCCTTTTTTATCATAAACAAAAATGGAAGGCAGGTTTCTTACTTTAAAAAATACCGGAAAGAAAAATTTCGTATCTCTTGCCATCGTTATCTGTGGGTAATTTGCTATTTTGTAATGTTTGTAAAATGCAATCATTTCTTCCCACGGCAAATAAGTAACCATTACAAACTGCGTGTTTTTGAATTTGTTTATATTCTGAGTGAGCATCTCTGTTTCCCGCTGGCAATGTTCGCAATCAGGGCTAAAAATTACAAAAATTGTATTCTTTTTTTTGTGTAAATCGTTTCTTGTAAAAACGGTGCTGTCCGGCGCTTTATAAACGGTGAATTCCGGAATTGTTGGAAAACGAAGATAGACAGGCGTTTCTTCTGTAGTGGTAGCTGTTTGTGAGAAAGCGGAACATGAAATAAAAATTGCTGTAGCGATAATTAATAACTGTTTCAAGTGTAAAATTTTTATAAAGCTATGAAAAAGGCTTTATGTGAATCAGTGTATTTTAAATTTTAATGTTTTTTTATTGTGAATGATGAATGGTGAAAAGGTGAATGAGGGGAAAATAGAAATCTGCGATAAAAGTTGTTTACTGTGACGGCTGGCATCAATAATTTAACCTTCTAACCATATACCATGTAACCATATAACCATGTAACAATTCAATAATCGAATATTTCAATAATTAAACAACTCAATTTACCTCTCCAACAATAAAACAATTCTTTTACCTTTGCAGCCTTAAAAAATTTTTTTCTATGGCAACTACATCAGACATAAGGACAGGGCTGATTTTAAAAATTGAAGGAAATCTTTACACCGTTGTTGAGTTTGGGCAAAATAAAACTGCCCGGGCAGGCGCAAAGGTTTGGGCAAAATTAAAAGGTGTTGACAACGCACGAACCATCGAGCAAACGTGGAACAGCGGCGAAACAATACATCCGGTAAGGGTGGAAAAGCGTCCTTACCAGTTTTTATTTAAAGATGACACAGGCTACACTTTTATGGATACCGAAAATTATGAGCAGATTGCCGTTTCACCCGAAATGGTTGATGCGCCACAGTTTTTAAAAGATGGGCAGGAAGTTTCTGTATTGATAAATACCGAAACGGAGCAGCCAATGGGCGTTGAACTTCCTGATAAAATTGTATTGAAAGTAACATACAGCGCGCCAGGCCTGAGAGGCGATACCGCCACTCGTACTTTGAAACCTGCAACGGTTGAAACCGGCGCTACTGTTAATGTTCCGCTATTTGTGAACGAGGGTGAATTAATTAAAGTAAATACAAAAACCGGAGAGTACGTAGAGCGGGTAAAAGAATAAACCGGATAATCAGGAATTAAGAATTAAAAATGAATGGATAGCTGGTTTTTAATTTTCAATTTTTAATTTTTAGTTTTTTCTTCAAGTATCGCTACCTTAGCTATCTGTTTTCCATCATCTAAATCTAATTAATCCAGTATGGACATTAAACAAATTCATGAATTGGTAAAGCTTGTAAATAAAAGCAACA
>DATILZ010000458.1:0-11470 GCA_035475995.1 Hanamia sp.
ATCCAGCTTATCATCAATAATATAGCCTGAAACACTCGGGCTGATATTTTCGGGTGGATAGTATTCCGTTTGAATCGTCAGTTCATCATCTTTTCCCCATCTTTTCCAGGTAAAATACATCGCTATAAAAACAAGAATGGGAAGCGCCAGCCATCCGATACCACGAAAAGTATAATCAGGTTTTATTAAATAATCTTTGGGAAATGCTATACCTACTGTTAATCCCTCATTGGCGTGTAAAGCTCTGCTAATATGTCCTGCAAATATTTTGTTTCCGGTCCACTTTGTAATCGTATTATTTTCTTTGGAGCCAAAAGAACCGCTGGCAACAAAATAATATGGAGTGTCTTTAAGCGCTTCCGGCAATTCTACTTTAAAATCAGCAGAATCAATCGTTGTAGCCCATTGATTGCCAATGAGATTATAATAAAACTCAGAATGGTTTTGAAAAAAATTGATTGCATTCAGCACACGATATTTGATAATATATTGCTGGTCGCCTTCTACATATTTATCTGAAGAACCTATTTGGATATTTTCATAATCGCCACTTTTTTTTACTGAAAATTTCCAATGAGGTACTTTGATATTTTCAATTATCGTGTGTGCATAACCATTAGCTTCCATTTGTCTTTCAGCTTTCTCTACGCCGGATGGTAAAGATTGTAACGGATATTGATATTGAATGGAGCGGATGATACCATGTTGCGGTTCAGTAAAATGAACGTTTAAAGTTTCAGTAAAATCAAGAGAGGCATTTTTATTTATTGTTACTTCAATGCTGTAATGCTTAATGGTAAAGGCTTCCTGTGCTTTTAAAAATTGAAAATAACCAGCAAACAAAATTATTAAAAAAACCTTTTTCATCTAAATGAATTAAAATTTCACTTCTACATTTTGCGCTTCGTCCGGATTATCCAATTCATAAAATTCACGGGCTTTAAATCCGGACAAATTTGCAACAATTGCTCCCGGAAATTGCTGAATAGCGGTATTGTAATCCCTCACAGTCGCATTATAATAACGGCGCGCATTTCCCAGATCTCCTTCAATAGATTGCAATGCGGATTGGAGTTCTAAAAAATTCTGATTGGCCTTTAAATCCGGGTAATTTTCTGCTATCGCAAGTAATCCGCGAAGTGCTCCCCCCAATGCCTGGTTAGCCTGGGCTGCACCCTGTACATCTCCTGCAGGAACCGCCACTGCTGCGTTTCGTGCCTGTGTTACTTTTTCAAACGTCTGGCTTTCGTGGGCTGCATAACCTTTTACCGTATTTACTAAATTAGGAATTAAATCATATCGCTTTTTTAGAAAAACACGAATATCACTCCAACTGTTATCCACTTTTATTTTCAATTTTACCAGCCCGTTATACATGCTGATAATCCATATAATGAGCAGGACAATGATTGCAAGAATAATCCACAGTGCCATAGTATTTAGTTTTAAGTTAAAAAAAGTTAATAAATCACAATTTAAAATAAAAGTTTAAGTATCAGCAAGAAAAAGGAGAATATAATCACCTATATTTTTATTGACAGCAAAGCAACAAATAACTACAATTTTTACTCTCATACAATTGTTAGATTTGCAGTCCTTTTAATTTTCTTTTAATCCAATAGTAAAAAAAAGTTGCATTATTAATTTCTGAAGTCTAACTGTAACTTTTTTCTTCCCTTATCCGTTTACATGAAAACTTTACCAATTAAAAAGAAATATTTACCATTCATGTATAGCTATGTACTGTGTAAAACATACTACTTAGTTTTGTCGTGTAATATTTCAAACAAAGTAACTCACACAAAATGAAAAAAATATTCCTTTTAAATCTTCTTTTAGCAATTTTTTCCGGAAGCGTTTTCGCCCAAAGCCCCGGTGCTACTATCTCAGGAAGAATTATAGATGGCGGTGATCAAAAAATTATCGATGCCGCTACAGTCTCGCTTTACAAAAGCAGTGACTCCATTTTAGTAAAAATGAACCTCGCAGATAAGGACGGAAATTTTGAATTTATCAATGTTTTGCCCGGAAAGTATTATTTACTGGCAACTTCAATCGGCCATTTGTCCACCTACAGTCCGGTGATAAATGTGAATGAAAATCAGCATTTGAATGTCGGTATTTTAAAATTAAATGCTGAAATTAAAACATTGAAAGGAGTTACAGTGACGGCAAAAAAACCTTTTATCGAACGGAAAATTGACCGCACTATTATCAATGTAGATGCGTCAATCACGAACGCAGGAACTTCCGCGCTGGAAGTACTGGAAAAATCTCCGGGAGTTTCTGTAGATAAAGACGGAAATGTAAGCCTCAAAGGCAAAGCCGGTGTAACTATTATGCTGGATGGAAAACCTTCTTATCTGAGTGGCCAGGAACTGGCAAATCTTTTGAAAAACATGCCTTCTTCTGCCATTGATCAGATCGAAATCATGACAAATCCATCGGCAAAATATGATGCTTCAGGAAATTCTGGGATCATTAATATTAAAACAAAGAAAAATAAAATGCACGGCATCAATGGCAGTGTGAGCGCTTCTTTGCAACAATCTTATTATACAAGAACCAACAACAGTTTCAATATAAATTACCGTACCAATAAAGTAAATCTTTTTGGAAATTACAGTTATTCGCTTTGGCAAAACCAGCAAAATAATCATATTACCCGCAGGTTCAGAGATTCTACTTCCAAACAAATACAGACAATATTCGACCAGGAAAATAACGGCAAGTATACTTCAAATTATAACAATTTAAAAGTAGGAATGGATTTTTATGCTACTAAAAAGACTACAGTTGGCTTTGTTTTATCCGGCTATCTGAATCCAAATACAAATTCAAGTACGAACAGAACAAATCTGAATAATGGTAATAATCAAACAGATTCCATCGCACTATCTGAAAATCTGAACAAACAGAAGTCGAATAATTTTTCAACCAATCTGAATATGCGTCATGTATTTGATTCTGCCGGCAAAGAATTTACAATTGATTTGGACTATCTCGATTATGATCAAAACGCAAATCAACGTCTGATCAGTAATTATTTATTTCCGGATCTTTCTGTAAGAAGGGCTGCAGATGAATTAAAAGGAACACTTCCGTCTAAAGTAAACATATATTCTGCAAAAACTGATTTTACTTTTCCTCTGAAAAATGCCGGCAAAATAGAAACAGGAATAAAAAGCAGCTATGTAACTACCGACAATGATGCACTTTATCAGAATAAAACCGATAATGGATATGTGGTGGATAATGGCAAAACAAATCATTTTATCTATAAAGAAAATATCAACGCTGCATATTTTAATTACAGTAAGCAAATAAAAAAATGGGGAATGCAAGCTGGTTTGCGTGCAGAAAATACGAATTCAAAAGGAGATCAATTGGGCAATTCGGTAAATAAAGATTCTTCCTTTATCAAGCATTATACAAACCTCTTTCCTACTGCATATTTAAGCTACCAGGCCAATACAAAAAATACATTTTCTGTGAATTATGGAAGAAGAATAGACCGTCCGGATTATCAGGATCTGAACCCGTTCTATTATTTTCTGGATGAATATACTTACCAGGTAGGTAATACTTTATTGCAGCCACAGTTTACCAATAATGTTGAATTATCACATACTTACAATGGTTTTTTGAGTACCACTTTAAATTACAGCGTTACCCACGATGCCTTCACTGATGTGCTGAGACAAATAACTTCTGAAAGAAAAACATTTCAAACCAAAGACAATATTGCCACCAAAACCAATTATGGACTGGCAATAAGCGCCAATTTCCCGGTTACAAAATTCTGGAGCACCAATATTTATACAAATGTTTCCAATACTGCATTTAAAGGTGAGTTAAATGGAGGAATGCTGAGCACACAAGCCACCACTTTTTTTGGAAACATGAGCAATCAATTAAAATTTGGCAAAGGATGGAGCGGTGAACTGAGTGGATTTTACAGGTCAAAAGGAATTGAAGGACAGATCGTTATGAATGCAATGTGGCGTCTTGATGCAGGTGTTCAAAAACTGGTTTTGAAAAACAAAGGCAGCGTGAAATTGGGAGTGCGTGATATTTTTAATTCCCAGCATTTTTCAGGCGCTGTGAAGTACCAGGACATTGATTTAAACATCAATAATACAAGAATGAACAGAACAGTATCGCTTACATTTTCTTACCGTTTTGGCAAGCCAATTAAAAACCAGCAACACAGAAGAACCGGCGGCGCTTCAGAAGAACAAAGCAGGGTGAAAACTTCGGGAGAGTAGGTATCAATTTGAAGGTTGATGGTTGATTTTTAGAAAATTAGAATCTTCAATATTTGTTGTTTTGCTGCAATTATCAAAGCCTCGCAGGTTTTAGAAACCTGGGAGGCTTTTCTATTTACACCATCTTTCCAACTCAAGCTTTTTTTTATTTTTTTAGGGAAATGATTAGTTTTTGATTCCGCTAAGCTTTTAGTTTCTTCAATTTGCCTTAAAGCACAAAAAGGAAAGAAATGATTAGTTCACCTACAAACCAAAAGATCAAAGGAACAGTCAGTGGCAGTGCAATAATCATTGATTGTTCATGGCTGATGATAATTGATGGTTTAAATTTCCGCCTTTCAGCTTTTTGCCTTCCCCCCTTTCAAACGGCATACCATTTGCAAAGATGAAATGAATATGAAAACATTCGTTTGCGTTATCCTTGTTGCAACAACAATTTTCTTTGGCTGCAACCCCGCCGAAAAAGAAGAAAACAGTATCAGCAAAAGAGATTTTAGCATTACAAAAAAGAATGCTTATAATGACCTTTTCCTTGATAGTTCAGAGGTGGCAAATTATATCGAAAAAAATCAAATTCCAGATTCTATTGCCCGTCGCATGACAAGCTTTTATAATGCCCGCAATTATGAATATGCATGGTTTTCTTCGCGTGGTTTGTCAGAGCAGGCAATGGGTTTTTCAAGCCTTTTAAATTTTACCGGCGACACAAGTGCAAAAGAAAATAAACTTCAGCAAACGATTGATAATTTTAAAGGAACAGATAATCTCACGATTTCAAACCATAATAAATCCGCTATTAAAACGGAATTGCAATTAACGGAAAGCTTAATAGAATATTCTCTTACCAATTTTAAAAAAGGTTATGTAAAAAGAAAACAACTCGAGCGATTCATTCCTTTTAAAAAAGAAAATGCCCTTCAACTTGCTGACTCATTAATAAATGATAAACAAAGGGACGACAAATATTATGCGGATATAAACCCATCTTATAAATTACTTTCCGGGCAACTGAAAAAATATGTTGAAATTGCTAAAGCCGGTGGCTGGCCAGCAATTGACAGCCTGGAAAAAAGAAAATTAAAAAAAAATCACCGGTATCCTGAAATTGTTTCGATAAAAAAACTGTTGCTGGCAACAGGTGATCTTTCACAAACTGACACTTCGGACCTATATGATGAAAGCTTTGAAAACGGGGTAAAGAATTTTCAAACAAGATTTGGATTTACTGCTGATGGAATTATCGGGAAACAGGCGTTGAAACAAATGAGTGTGCCTGTTATTGACCGGATAAAACAGATTATGATAAATATGAACCGCATGCGCTGGTTACCGCAAAATCCGCCGGGACAATTGATCGAAGTAAATATTCCTGCCTTCCTTTTACATGTTTATGATAACGGAAAAACGGTGTTTTCAATGCCGGTAGTTGTAGGAAAAGATGCGCATAGTACGACCATTTTTTCTGATTTACTCACTACAATCGTATTTAGTCCATATTGGAATATTCCACGAAGCATTGTAAAAAATGAAATTATACCGGGAATGGATTCTGACAAAAACTATCTGGATGAGCATAATATGGAAATTACGGGAGAAGAAAATGGACTGCCGGTAGTAAGGCAAAAACCTGGTGATCAAAACTCATTGGGCAAAGTGAAATTTTTATTTCCAAATACCTTTAATATTTACTTTCATGATACGCCCGCAAAAGGACTTTTTAATAAAGATATCAGAGCTTACAGCCATGGCTGCATCCGGCTTGCAGATGCTGAAAAAATGGCGGATTATCTTTTAAGAGATAACAGCAAATGGACGCCCCAAAAAATACATGAAGCCATGAACAGCGGCAATCAGCAATTTGTAAAATTAAAAGATCCCGTTCCGGTTTTTATCACTTATTATACTGCATGGGTGGATGAAAACGGTACATTAAATTTCAGGGATGATATTTATGGACACGATAAAGAAGTAGCAGAGAAAATGTTTACGAAATAATCCAAACAGCAAACAAATAAATAACCTGATTTCTTATTTTCCTTATTAGTAATCAGAACACAAATTCACATTCGCTTTTTCAGCAGCTTCTATAGAATCAAACGAAGAAAGTACGTCAGCTATATTTTTCCTCACACAAACGGTATGCTCATAATGCGCTGCCGGTTTGCCATCAGCAGTGCGCACGGTCCAGCCGTCTTTATCATTATAAACTTCTTTCACACCCAGATTGATCATCGGTTCGATTGCTATTACAAGCCCGTCTTTTAATTTATTTCCTTTGCCTCTTTTTCCATAATTAGGAACCTGTGGATCTTCATGCAAATCCTTTCCCAATCCATGACCAACCAATTCACGAACCACACCGTATCCAAATTTTCTTTCAGTATAATCCTGTACTGCAAACGAAATATCCCCAATGCGATTTCCCACAACCGCTTTTTCAATTCCTTTATAAAGCGCATCCTTGGTAACACGAAGCAATTGTTTTACTTCATCAGGAATTTCTCCCAATGCAAAAGTATATGCCGTATCGCCATGGTATCCTTTTTTTAATGCTCCGCAATCAATAGAAATAATATCCCCTTCTTTTAAAGGTACGCTTGTAGGAAAGCCATGCACCACTGCATCATTTACGGAAATACAACATGCAAAAGGGAACCCGTTATAATTTAAAAAATTAGGAATTCCGCCATGATCCCTTATAAATTCATCAGCTTTATTATTGAGTTCTAAAGTAGAAATTCCGGGCTTGATCAAAGCGGCAGCATAGGCAATACTATCATTTGCCAATTGACAGCTTTGCCTGATTAATTCTACTTCCGCATTCGATTTATAATAGATCATCTTTATAGATTTAAAAACCCCGGCATAAACTGGCCAGGGTTTTGAAAATTATTTTAAAAAATATACTTTTAAATTCCTCCCGTAACACCTGGAGCTGCAGTTCTTCCCTGGATGCGTCCTCCACTCATCAACCCATCATACTGACGCATCAAAAGTTGAGTTTCTATCTGCTGTAATGTATCCAAAACAACCGCAACCATAATCAGCAAAGAAGTACCTCCATAGAAAGTTGCAAAACCTTGAGTAACTCCAAGTAACTGCATGATTCCCGGAAGAATACCAACTACCGCCAGCAGCACAGAACCTGGTAAAGTAATTCTATCCATTATGGTGCCGATATAATCTGTAGTTGGCTGACCTGGTTTAACCCCTGGAATAAATCCATTACTCCGTTTCAGGTCGTCAGACATTTGTTTCGGATTAAAAATAAGGGAAGTATAAACAAACGTAAATCCAATCGTCATCAATCCATATACGATCATATAAACTCCATTTGTTGGATCGGTAAAATAAGAGGCCCAGTTTTTACCGCTCGTCTGGAATCCCGCAAAAATTGTTGGCAAAAACATGATCGCCTGGGCAAAGATGATCGGCATTACACCGGCAGCATTTACTTTTAACGGAAGAAATTGCCTTGCTCCACCAAACTGTCTGTTACCAACAATTTGTTTAGCATAATTTACAGGCACTTTTCTTACACCTTGAACCAGCACAATCAATCCTAAAATTACGGCAATGAAAGCAGCAATCTCAATCAAAAATATTAATAAGCCACCACCGCCATGAGTTTGCTTTGCAGAAAATTCCTGCATGAAAGATTGCGGAAGACGCGCTAAAATTCCTATCATGATAATTAATGAAGTACCATTTCCCAATCCTTTATCAGTGATCTTTTCTCCAAGCCACATTACAAACATAGTACCGGCTGTGAGAAGGAAAACAGTGGAAAGCCAGAAAAAAGGTTTGTATGCTTCAAGCAATGCACCCTGGCTTGATGATTCGAGGAAACCAATGTAAGCTGCTGCCTGAAATGCGGTAACGATCACAGTAAGATAACGGGTCCATTGATTAATTTTCTTCTGCCCGCTTTCGCCTTCTTTCTGAATTTTGGAAATCTGGGGAACCAAAACCGTTACCAGCTGCATAAATATGGATGCAGAGATATAAGGCATAATCCCTAATGCAAAAATGGAGGCCTTCGCAAAAGCGCCACCCACAAAAGCATCAAGTAATCCAAGCATGCCGCCCTGTGCACTATTTCTGAGAGAAGACAGTTTGTTTGGATCTATTCCGGGAAGAACGATAAAAGAACCTACACGGTAAACTAAAATTAATGCCAGTGTAACCAGGATTTTAGTTCTTAATTCTTCAATCGACCAGATATTTTTTAGTGTTGTGATGAATTTCTTCACAGAATTATCAAGATTTAATTATTTGCAATCTAAATTTCAGTCTGCAAATATCAATAAATTATTTTACTATTTCTACAGAACCTCCGGCAGCTTCAATGGCTCCTTTGGCTTTTTCACTTACCGCATTTACTTTAAAAGGAATTTTTGCCTTTAAAACTCCATTCCCCAGGATCTTTACTTTATCAAATTGTCCGATAAGATTGTTGATATAAAGATTTTCAAGGTTAAATTCTTTAATCTCATGCTTTTCAATTAACTGATCGATTTGACCGAGATTAAATACTTTATAATCTATACGGTTGTTATTCTTAAAACCACGTTTAGGAAGCCTTCTTTGAATAGGCATCTGGCCACCTTCGTGAGCCATTTTTATTTTATAACCAGCGCGGCTTTGTCCGCCCTTATTACCTTTGGTAGAAGTTCCGCCTTTACCGGAAGCTTCTCCGCGACCTAATCTTTTTACTTTGTGGGTAGCCCCTTTTGCAGGCCTTAAACTTTGTAATTGCATTGTACTTTTTTTTAGACTTAACGCCCCATGTACAGGAGCTCGCTTTTAATGATTATTATATATAAAAAAGAAAAACCGGTTATGCCAGTTCTTCTACTTTTACCAAATGATTTACTTTGTTTACCATGCCCAGGATCTGTGGCGTTGCTTCCACTTCTTTTGAAGCATTTAATTTATTGAGGCCTAAAGCCTTTAAGGTAAGTTTCTGACGCTCCGAACGGTCAATACCACTTTTAACCTGTGTAATTTTAATCTTTTTCATTTTGTTATTTTTAGGTATCAGGTTTGAGGTATTAGGTGAATGCCTTCTTGCTACCTGATACTTTCTACTTACTTCTTTTTATCCGTTAAAAACTTTCTTTAAAGAAATATTTCTTGTCTTTGCAACCGAAGTTGGCTCCCTCAACATCGATAGAGCCTTTACAGTAGCTTTTACCACATTGTGGGGATTGGCAGAACCAAGATTTTTTGCCAAAACATCGGTAATGCCTGCGCTTTCCAATACCGCTCTCATGCTTCCTCCGGCTATTACACCGGTACCTGCAGCCGCTGGTTTTATCAATACTTTAGCAGCGCCATCTTTAGTCCATTGCTCGTGGGGAATGGTACCATGAAAAAGTGGAATTCTGATGAGGTTCTTTTTTGCATCATCTATTCCTTTTAAAATAGCTTCCTGAACTTCTTTCGCTTTTCCCAAACCATGGCCAACGACTCCATTTTCATTTCCGACAACTACAATTGCAGAAAAACTAAATGCCCGTCCGCCTTTGGTTGTTTTTACCACACGATTGATAGATACTACTTTCTCTTTCAATTCAAGCTCGCCGCCTTTTACTTTCTGTGTATTTGATTTCAACATTATAACTGTTTATAATTTTTTTATTTTTATTAAAATACCAACCCACCTTCTCTTGCTCCATCAGCAACTGCTTTGATACGGCCATGATATAAATAACCGCTACGGTCAAAAACCACATCTTTGATTCCCAGTTCCTGTGATTTTTTTGCAATTGCTTCGCCTACCATTTTGCTGGTTGCTACTTTATTTCCTTTTTGTGCAGCAATATCTTTCTGGCGTGAAGAAGCAGATGCAATTGTAGTTGCGTTGGCGTCATCAATCAATTGAACATAAATATCTTTATTGCTTCTGAACACGCTGAGGCGCGGTTTTGTAGCGCTTCCGCTGATCTTTTTACGAATGCGGTATCTTATCTTTTGACGTGAGCTTACTTTTGAGTTCATTTTATTCTATTTTATATTCCGTCCCGAAAGCTATCGGGATGCCGGAAAATTTGATTTTTATTATTTCTTTTTAGCTAAAGGCTGGATTAGGAATAACCCTTATTTGCTGCTTTACTAACCTTCAACTTATTTACCTGCGGATTTACCAGCTTTTCTTCTTAATATTTCACCTTCAAACTTCACACCTTTTCCTTTGTATGGTTCTGGTTTGCGCAGGCTGCGAATCTTTGCTGCAACTGCTCCCAGTAATTGTTTATCAACACTTGATAAAATCACTTTTGGGTTTTTACCTTTTTCCTGTGCGGTCGCTACAGTCAGTTCTTTAGGAATTTCAACAACAATGTTGTGAGAGTATCCCAAAGAAAGATCGAGTAAGTTTCCCTGGTTAGAGGCTTTATAACCTACGCCTACTAATTCCAGTGTTTTTGTATAACCATCAGTAACGCCAGTTACCATATTTTGTACCAGTGCACGATATAAACCATGCATTGCTTTATGCCTGATTTGATCTGTAGGACGAGCGAAGATAATTTTATCATCCTTCACTTCTACTTTAATATCGGGGTTAATCGCTTGTTTCAATTCACCTTTTGGCCCTTTTACGGTAATCACATTATCTGCACCTACACTAACATTTACGCCTTTGGTAATTGTTACTGGATTTTTTCCAATTCTTGACATAGCCGGTTTTTTATTTTAGTTATTTAATTCTGGAAGTGTTCAGCCACGACTAAGGCTTAATTATCAACCAGTTCTTTAATTATTTTTTATTCGAACTTCTCAAAATGTATCTTATCGCAAAGAATAATACCAAAAAAGTGATAACTATTCCAACAACAGAATCCATATTAATAAATATTACACAGTACTTCTCCACCTACCTTCTGCGCTTTTGCCTGCTTGTCGGTCATCACACCTTTGGAAGTGGAAATAATAGAAATTCCTAACCCGTTTTTTACTCTTTTGAAATCCTGTGGTTTTGAATAACTGCGCAATCCGGGACGGCTCACTCTTTCAAGCGTTTCAATTGCCGGAACTTTAGATTGTGGATCGTATTTAAGAGCTATTTTGATAACGCCTTGTTTGGAATCGTCTTCAAACTTATATTTCAAAATATACCCTTCAGTGTATAATATCTCAGTGATACGCTTTTTTAAATTGCTTGCCGGAATCTCTACAATTCTGTGGCTTGCCATCTG
>DATILZ010000459.1:0-3288 GCA_035475995.1 Hanamia sp.
ACAGTATAGCTACAGTATTCATCCTTCGCTGCAAAGGTATGGATAAAGCATTCATCCTTCGCTCCTAAGATATGGATAGTGTATTGATAATGTATCAGAAGGCTATGATTACAGTATGCGTTAAGCTTATAAGAGGAGATAGAAGGAGCAAGATAAGACTTCTTCCGGTAATTCTTTTTTTATTCCATCTGGTGTGCCTTTTGCATCAGATTATGGTGTCCACCGACCATAATCAAGTCAGGCAGGAAACAAAGTAATATTCGCTTAATTAGCAGCATCACGATTTAAGCGGCTAATTCTAAAAATTAATTTGAACTTTTGAAAACCTAACAAATTTTCAAAAATTTTGAATCTACATTCCTTTCCAATATTTTACTCATAAAACTTACATTTGGAAAAAAACTTAAAATGGGAAAATTAAAAGTTATTGTGGTTATTTTATGTTTTGCTACCATTATTTCTTCCTGTAGCCATCAACAAAAAATTAATGGATTTCATTACCAGACAAAAAAAGATATTGAAGTAAAAAGAGGAGCGGTAGTTTCTGCAAGCCAGATTGCAAGTGATGTAGGCATATCCATTTTGAAACAAGGCGGAAACGCTGTTGATGCTGCAATTGCCACACAATTAGCATTAGCAGTTGTACATCCAAGCGCTGGAAATATTGGCGGTGGAGGATTTACCATTATTCATTTAAACAACGGACAAAATATTTCTATTGATTATCGTGAAATGGCTCCTGGTAAAGCTTCCAGGGATATGTATTTGGATTCTAATGGAAATCCACAAATGAATTTATCCCAGGAAAGTCCTTTGGCGTCGGGAGTCCCGGGTTCTGTAGCAGGAATCTTTGAATGCATGAAATATGCAAAACTTCCTTTTAAAAAATTAATTCAACCAGCCATTGATCTTGCAGAAAAAGGATTTGTTTTGAATCCGGGAGAGGCGTCGAGCCTGAATTATAACAAGAGTTATTTAATAAAAATGAATGCTGTTGTTCCCGTTTTTATAAAAGAAACTCCGTGGAAAGCGGGTGATACATTAATCCAAAAAGATCTTGCAAATACTTTAAAAAGAATCAGGGATAATGGCGCTAAAGGTTTTTATGAAGGCGAAACTGCACGGTTAATTGCGCAGCAAATGAAACGAGATAATGGCATCATTACAGAAGAAGATCTGAAAAATTATAAAGCAAAAAACCGCGCGCCCATTGTTTTTGATTACAAAGGAAATACAATAGTTACCATGCCTTTACCAAGCAGCGGAGGAATTATTTTAGAACAAATGCTGAAGATGAGTGCGATAGAAAATATTGATCAGATGAAATATGGAACCCTTGCTTCTGTTCAATTAATGACTGAAGTTGAAAGGCGCGCATTTGCAGACAGGGCGAAATTTCTGGGCGATCCTGATTTTGTAAAAGTGCCTGTAAAAACTTTGGTAAGTGATGAATATTTGAAAAAAAGAATGAGCGATTATGATCCAAAAAAAGCAGGGAATAGTAAAGATATCAAAGAAGGTTATATCCAGGAAGGAGAGGAGACAACACACTTTGATGTGCTTGATAAAGATGGAAATGCGGTTTCTGTTACCACCACTCTAAATGGTTCCTATGGTTGTGGAATTGTAGTAAACGGAGCGGGATTTTTATTGAATAATGAAATGGATGATTTTAGTGTGAAACCCGGAGTCCCGAATATGTTTGGCGCTGTAGGGCAGGAAGCAAACGCTATAGCGCCTGGAAAAAGAATGTTGAGCAGCATGACACCTACCATTGTTTTGAAAGATAATAAGCCTTATATTATTGTTGGAACGCCCGGTGGCACTACCATTCCAACAAGTGTGTATCAAACAATTGTTGATATTCTTGATTTTGGATTAACACCGGAAGAAGCCGTTAATTTTCCAAAATTTCATCATCAATGGTTGCCTGATGAAATTTTTGTAGAAAAGGATTTTAATAAAGATGTCGTTGAACAATTAAAAGCAATGGGCTATAAAGTAACCGTGAGAGGATCTATTGGCCGTACAGAAGTTATTATGGTAAAAGGTAAAACAATTATTGCCGTTGCAGATAAAAGGGGAGATGATGGAGCGGCCGGATATTAACTTCATTTGATGTACAAATGAAAACCTGGAATGGTTCTGCTGCCGGTAGAGTTATAACCTTTTCAAAACTTTAAAATGAATCAAAGCCGCTGTTGAAGCGGTTTTGCTTTTATTGATGGTTTGCAGTAAACGGACAAATACGCGTAATTTGTATTCTTTGCCTAAAATTTTATATCTTGAAATTCTCAAATCGTTTGAAATATGAAATGGATATTATTAGCGGGAATTGTTTTTATATCGGGTTGTGGCTTGCGCCAGCGCGAAATGGAACTAAATAAAAAAACACAGGAGTTGAGTGTGAAGGAACAGGAACTGGCATTAAAAGAGCAATCTCTTGCTATTAAAGAAGAACAATTGAATGAAAAAGAAAAATCGCTGGACAGCACAAACAAAGTAGTAAGTGATAGTTTATTCCTGGAGCACCAAAAACTACCGGGAACTTGGATGGTAGAAATGCAATGCACCGAAACCAATTGCCCGGGGTCTGCAGTAGGTGATATCAAAAATGAGCAATGGGAGTTTAAGTTTCAGAATAATATGGTAATTGCAAGCGCCATGAGCAACAACCAACTGGTGAGGGTATATACCGGAGATTACCTGGGAAATACGCTGAAACTCGCTGTACAACAGGATTCTACTGATGCATCTGCAAAAATTGTTGTGCGGCTGCAACAAACAAAAGAAAAAGAAATGACCGGCGAACGCGAAATAATTCAGGCAAACGGATGCCGCATTTTATATTCATTACGATTGAAAAAACAGTAAAGAAATTTTTTATTAATCATCTTAATTCATCGTATGATCTTACTGACAGATTTGGATTTTTCTTTGCCACTTACAAATCCGGTGATCATTTTTTCACTGGTTTTGTTCATCATACTTTTTGCACCGATTTTATTAAAAAAAATAAAAGTGCCGCACATCATCGGGCTCATTATTGCCGGAGTGATTGTGGGGCCTTATGCATTAAATTTATTGCGCAGAGACAGCAGTATCGTGCTTTTTGGAACCGTTGGTCTTTTGTATATCATGTTTCTTGCAGGCCTTGAAATTGATATTTCGGAATTTAAAAAGAACCGCAAAAAAATTATATTTTTTGGATTAATCACGTTTACGCTTCCACTCATCTGCGGTACATTGGCCAGCTATTATATTTTAGGCTATGGTTGGCTTTCTTCT
>DATILZ010000460.1:0-4672 GCA_035475995.1 Hanamia sp.
TATTACTGATCCACATTTTCCTCTTTGTTGCTTTTAAGAAAGAAATAATATAAAAAAGGCAGTTAATAATTTATTAGCTGCCCTTTTTTCTAAAACAAAAAAATCTTTTTTATACTGCAATTCCTTCAGCAATTTTTGCTCTTATTTTTGCTTCGATTTCTTTTGCCATATCAGGATTGTCAATTAAAAGTTGCTTTACTGCTTCCCGGCCCTGGCCTAGTTTGGTGGTATCATAGCTAAACCAGCTTCCGCTTTTTTGTACCACTCCCAAGTCTACCCCCATATCAATGATTTCGCCCACTTTTGAAATTCCCCCGCCAAAAATGATATCAAACTCTGCAACACGAAAAGGTGGCGCCATTTTATTTTTTACCACTTTTACTTTTACGCGGTTACCCACCGATTGATCGCCGTCTTTTATCTGTGCCATGCGGCGAATATCGAGTCGTACAGAAGAATAAAATTTCAAGGCATTTCCACCGGTAGTGGTTTCCGGATTTCCAAACATAACCCCAATCTTATCACGAAGCTGATTGATAAAAATGCAGCAGCAATTTGTTTTGCTGATGGTAGCGGTTAATTTTCTCATTGCCTGGCTCATCAAACGTGCCTGCAAGCCCATTTTGCTATCGCCCATCTCTCCTTCCAGTTCGCCCTTTGGTACTAAGGCGGCGACAGAATCTATCACAACGACATCTAATGCGCCGGAAAGAATTAAGCGGTCGGCAATTTCCAGGCCCTGCTCTCCATAGTCCGGTTGGCTTATCAAAAGGTTGTCCACATCCACTCCTAATTTTCTTGCATAGGTGCTGTCAAATGCGTGCTCGGCATCAATAATGGCGCACATTCCACCCTTCTTTTGTGCTTCGGCAATCACATGAATTGCCAGCGTGGTTTTTCCGGAAGATTCAGGTCCATAAATTTCAACAACCCTTCCTTTTGGAAGGCCGCCGATGCCAAGAGCAATGTCTAACCCGATTGAACCTGATGAAATTACTTCATGTGGTTCCTGCGAACGCTCGTTCATCATCATCACACTTCCTTTTCCAAAATCCTTATCTATTTTATCAATAGTTAGTTTTAATGCTTTTAATTTTTCAGAATTTTTATCTGGTGTATTTGCTGCCATAAAATTTTATTAAATGAGATTGTTATGCTGTAAAGTTATTCGGTTGCGCAAATATAGAATTTATAATTTATCAACACTAAAATATTTAGCCAAAAATAATTTTCAGTAATTGTTTGCAAAAACCAGGGCGGTTTTGAATAACTTTTTTATAAGGATACTCTGCAATAAAACCTTCCTGGTTTAGCATTAGTTATTCGGCAAACGGATAAATAAACAAGATTCCTGTTCTGTCAAATTTATATTTCTTCCTATATTTTGAAATGCTGTTAACAAACGAACACACGCTTTCATAGTATCTTTAATAAAAAGCGAAAATGAAAAGACTTGTGTATTGTTATGATGCGTATTGTGGCTGGTGCTATGGCTTTAGCGAAGTAATGAAAAAAATATTTTCAGAATATAAAAACTCCCTGGAATTTGAAGTGCTTTCCGGGGGGATGATTTTGCCTGAAGAACCTGTCGCCATTAGCGCTACTGCAAAATATATTGAAAGTGCTTATAAACGAATAGAAGAGGTAACAGGAATAAAATTTGGCGAAGACTATCTGTGGCATATCAGGCATCCCGATGCAAGCGACTGGTTTCCCAATTCAGAAAAGCCTGCGATTGCTTTGTGCGTGTTCAAAGATTATTATCCTGATAACCAGGTAAGTTTTGCAGCAGATTTACAATATGCGCTTCATTTTGAAGGCCGTGATCTTACTGATGATGAAGCCTATCGTTTGTTGTTGGATAAATATAATATTCCTGCTGAAGAATTTTATGAAAAACTTCATGACGAAGAATATAAAGAGCAGGCATATTATGAGTTTGAGGTTTGCCGGCAACTGAATGTAACCGGCTTCCCTGCTGTGTTTATTCAATTGAGTGAAACTAAGTTTTATAAAGTTGCAGAAGGATATACTGGTTATGAAACACTGAGTGAAAGAATAGAAAACGTCGTAAAAGAAAATAATATTTTATAACGGTAACGGATAAACGAAAATAAGGATCTCCATTATTTATTCATTTACTCCAGAAAATTTTTTTTATCGAGGGGTCATTTTGAAATTCTTTGGTAAGGCTCTTCAGTTTCTCCGGATCAATCTTTTCAAATCTTAATTGGATAATAAATCCGTCGTCACTTTTATCAATAGAAAAATTTGAAAAATTAATAAAATCAAGATCTCCTATCTTGTTTAAAATTTCATTTGGATCTGTACCTGGATTTATTTCTATTCGCAATGTTTTTTGTTTAAATCTTTGATTAATTCTATTCTCTAAAGGCTGCAATGCCCAAAGAATAATTAATGCGAGAATCGTTGTTAGCGCAGCTGCAAAATACATTCCACCACCGGTTGCTAATCCTATTGCTGCAACCGTCCATAATCCTGAAGCTGTCGTGAGGCCCCGAATTCTCCCCTGTCTTAAAAACAGAATAGTACCTGCGCCGATAAATCCAATCCCGCTTATAACCTGTGCCGCTACCCTTGAAGGATCCAGCACTACATTTGACGTTCCTAAAACATCTGAAAAACCAAAAGATGAAACCAGCATTATCAGCGCTGAACCAAGGCATACCATCATGTGTGTTCGCATTCCCGCTGTCCAATCTTTTCTTTCTCTTTCTAATCCAATCAAAGCGCCAAAAAGCGATGCCAAAAAAAGACGGATTAATATTTCCTGCCAGTCAACCATCTGTTTAATTTTAAATGCACATTTAAAAAATGATTTTTTCTTTAATCCAACGGGCATTTTTAACTGCACACTTTTCTTGCCAAAGCGGAGTTTTATAGGATAATTATTAAGAGAGAAAATAATTTTATGTAATCTAAAGAGTAAGCTGATGAGAAGAAACTTCCAGATTGGTTTCCATTTGTTTCAGAAAATTATATAGTCTTTTCATACTTGAAATGTCCTGGACAACCAAAATTCCATTTTTACCCACTTGTTTTAATTTCGCTTTGTTAGTTTGTGTTTGAATAAAATGCAAAATCCCTTCAAATGTTTTACTACTGAAATAAGGTGATTCGGGATTGCCAACAAAGAAGCATTTCAGGTTTTCATTTTTTAAAATCATTTTCTCAAAACCAAGCTCCACAGCTATTTTACGGCAACGAACCGTGGTGAAAAGATCTTCAACCTGAGCAGGAATCGGACCAAAGCGATCAATCATTTCTTTGTGCAAATCTTCCAGTTCTTTTTCTGTTTCACAATTGTCCAATCTGGAATAAAGGCTCAATCTTTCGGTAATACTTTCTACATATTCATCAGGAATAAGAATTTCCAAATCAGTATCAATGGTGCAATCAGAAACATAATCATCCTGCTTTTGAATTTCTTCTTTAAACACTTCTCTAAACTCGCTTCGCTTCAATTCACGAATGGCTTCATCTAAAATTTTCTGGTACATTTCAAAGCCAATTTCTGCAATAAATCCGCTTTGTTCGCCACCAAGCATATTGCCCGCTCCGCGAATATCCAAATCACGCATCGCAATCTGGAAACCGCTTCCAAGGTCGCTGTACTGTTCTAAAGTAGTCAATCTTTTTCTGCTATCTGCAGTTAACGTACTCATCGGTGGAGCCAACAAATAACAGAATGCTTTTTTATTGCTTCTGCCCACTCTTCCTCGAAGCTGGTGCAAATCGCTCAGTCCAAAATGATGCGCATTATTTACAATGATTGTATTTACATTCGGAATATCTACCCCGCTTTCTACAATGTTTGTACAAATCAAAACATCATATTTATGATCAATAAAATCAAGAATCGTTTCTTCTAATTTTGCACCTTCCAATTGTCCGTGAGCATAAGCAATGCTGAGATCAGGACACAAGCCCTGGATCAGGTTTTTCATTTCAAGCAAACCGTTTACGCGATTGTGAATAAAGAAAACCTGGCCGCCTCTTTCCACTTCATAATAGATCGCATCGCGGATAAAATCCTGGTTAAAAACATGAACTTCGGTTTGTATTGGCTGCCGGTTGGGCGGTGGAGTATTGATAATGCTAAGATCTCTTGCACCCATTAAACTGAATTGCAAAGTTCTTGGAATAGGAGTCGCTGTTAGTGTGAGTGAATCTACTGTAGTCCGGATTTGTTTTAATTTTTCTTTTGCGGAAACACCAAACTTTTGCTCTTCATCTATTACCATCAAACCAAGGTCTTTAAACTTTACGTCCTTGCTCAATAGAGCATGCGTACCAATGATGATATCTATCTTTCCTTCCTCTAATTTTTGTAAAGTTTCTTTCTTTTCTTTTGATGTTTTAAAACGGTTAATATAGTCAACCGTTACCGGAAAATCGCTCAATCTTTCACTGAACGTTTTATAATGCTGATAAGCCAAAATTGTTGTAGGAACCAATACAGCAGCTTGTTTGCCGTTAAGATTGGTTTTAAAAGCAGCCCGCACCGCCACTTCTGTTTTGCCAAAACCAACATCGCCACAAATCAATCTGTCCATTGGAGATTCCTTCTCCATATCCACTTTCACATCCGTTACTGCTTTACTTTGATCCGGTGTATCTTCATACAAAAAAGAAGATTCCAGTTCGGTTT
>DATILZ010000461.1:0-6913 GCA_035475995.1 Hanamia sp.
CAATGTGCTTCAGAAAATCCTTTTTCCCCAAATTCAACCCCGTTGCCGTATACATGCGTTCCATCATTGAATAAAACTTCACGAAGATCGTGCTGATATCCGCCCTGCAAATGAATTAATTCGCCAAATAATCCCTGCCGCACCATATTCAAAACCGCCATCACATCCCTGCGGTAACATACATTTTCAAGCATCATTACATGCGCATTATTTTTCTCGGCAGCTTTTACCACATCCCAATGATCCTGCAAAGTGATCCCTAGAATTACCTCTGTCGCTACATATTTTATTCCCGCATCCAAAGCTCCGATAACCATTGGCTTATGCCATTCCCATGGAGTGACAATGATTACCCCGTCTAATTTTTCTTTTTGCAGCATCTTTTGCCAGGCATAATTATCGCCGGTATAAATTTGCGGCATCTTTTTTCCGCTCTTTTCAATGATCGCTTTTGATTCTTTCAAAACACGGTCATCCACATCACAAATAGCTACCAGTTCGGTATCTTCTCTTCTCAAAACAAGATCGAGATGACCTTTCCCTCTCGCCCCTACACCAATAATAGCAAGCCTTACTTTAGGAGCAGCACTTTTTCCTGCAAAAATATTTGTAGTAGGGAAAAATGAAAGTCCAACTCCTGCAATGGCCGTGTTTTTGATAAAATCTTTTCTGTTCATAGTAAATCAGTTCTTTTTAAAGATGGTTATGAATAAAGAGAAAGTTGAAAATAAAACGATTTATTTACTTATGAGCATGCAACCGATTGTTTAAATTTAAAATAAAGCAAAAAACAACAATAGGAAGATAAATTATTTGTTGTTTTACTGTTTCATCATTTTAGTTATCTTATTGATTGCGACCCCAAATTATTCATAGTAAATTTCGACTCAAATTATATCCTCGAATAGAAGAACTGCTTTTCCAAAAAATAATTTGGCATAATTTTACAGAAAGAGAAAAAAAGTAAAAAATTTAATCGTTGACAGCAAACGAATAAATATGTCAAAGCAAACGAATAAATATGTCAATTTTCTATTTTAATCATGACCAATTTCATTCCCATATTTCCTTTATCCATTGTTGTTTATCCGCACGAAGATTTGAATCTGCATATTTTTGAACCAAAATATAAAGAATTAATTACAGAATGTTTTACGCAAAAAAAAGCTTTTGGAATTCCGGTTGTTATAAATGATAAATTGAGCGAAATGGGTACTTTGCTTGAAATAATTGAGATTACCAAAACGTATAAAACCGGGGAGATGGATGTGAAAACAAAAGGGAAAAAGGTTTTCAGGATTTTAGAAATGATTCCGCAGATACCAGACAAATTATATAGCGGAGCAATTGTAAATTATCCAAACAATCATGAACACGGCAAAAGAATCTTAATAGATAAAGTAATCGCTGCTACGAAACAACTTCATAAAATGCTGAATGTAAAAAAACCTTTTCATAAGAATGAGAATGAATTATGGAGTTATGATATTGCTCATTCCGTTGGCCTCACTCTTGAAGAAGAATATGAATTGCTATCACTGATGAATGAATTGCAACGACAGGAATATTTGAAAAGGCATCTGGCAAAAGTAATTCCGGTAGTGGCTGAAATGGAATCATTGAAACAAAAGATTAAGCTAAACGGGCATTTTAAAAATATTTCAGGATTCAAGCTTTCGTGAGGAGCATTCAGCTTTCCACAAGCATATCATGCAACGTTCTTTTTTCCAAAACCCGCAAAGTCGCATCCCTGGCTATGATCATCATTTTTCTCATTCCACAGGTTTCTTCATCACAATCCATACATTTCTCATAAAAATTTAAACTGACACAGGGCAATAACGCGATTGGCCCGTTAATCACCCGAATTACTTTAGCCAGATTTAATTTTTTTGGAGAAACTTTCAAAAGATATCCGCCCCCTTTTCCTTTTTTACTTTCCAGTAAGTCTGCTTTTTTTAAATCATTCAGAATATGTTCTAAAAACTTTAACGGAATTTTTTGTTGTATAGAAATACTGGAAATTTTTACAGGTTCTTTTCCATAGTTTTCAGCCAGGTGAACTAAGGCACGAAAGGCATACTGGGTTTTTTTTGAAAGCATATTTTCCGCGATTATTTTGAAGCGTTAGAGAATGTTTTTTTGGCGAATGTGCAAATTTATTAAATAAAACCCTACTAATTTTGTAGGATATTCCTATATTCGCAAAATCTTTCACAAAAAAACAAAATAAAATGAGTTTACAATTAGGCGACACTGCTCCCGATTTTACAGCAGAAACTACTGAAGGCAAAATTAATTTCTATGATTTTCTTGGTGACAACTGGGGAGTCATTTTTTCTCATCCCGCTGATTATACTCCTGTTTGCACTACAGAATTAGGTCGTACTGCACAATTGCAAAAAGAGTTTGACAAACGTGGCGTAAAAGTAATTGCAGTAAGTGTAGATCCGCTCGATAAGCACCATGGCTGGACAAAAGACATCAATGAAACCCAGAATTGCCATGTTGAATTTCCGATCATTGCAGATGAAGACAGAAAAGTAGCAACCATTTATGGAATGATTCATCCAAATGCATCAGCCACTGCCACTGTGCGCTCTTTATTTGTAATAGGCCCTGATAAAAAAATCAAGTTAATCATTCTTTATCCCGCTTCTACTGGCAGAAATTTTAATGAAGTATTACGTGTCATTGACTCTTTGCAGCTTACAGCCAATCATAGTGTATCCACTCCTGCAGATTGGAACAGCGGAGAAGACGTGATTATTTCACCCGCAATAAGCACTGAAGATGCGAAGACAAGATTTCCTAAAGGGGTAAGAGAAGTAAAACCTTATTTGCGTTATACACCTCAACCTGAACTGTCCTAAATTTATTTTATGATATTGGATTTATTTGTAAAAAATAAAATTCAGGTTTCAGAAAAAGGTAAGGATCATCTGATCAGTTTTACAAAGGGAATCTCCTGGCGTTTGATTGGAACAATTGATACAATTATCATTTCATATCTTATAACAGGTGAATGGAAATTTGCGCTGAGCATTGGTTCTGTAGAGATTTTTACTAAGATCATCCTGTTCTATTTTCACGACAGGGTATGGGCATATTTTACAAATAAAGCATGAAAGAATTACAACATTTAGAAGAATATCTGAAGAAAGTGCCGGTACAGGAAGGCTTGAAAAAAGTATCCGAATTGTATCCGGGGAAAGTGAAATTTTCTTCTTCGTTAGGACAAGAAGACCAGGTACTTACCGATATTATTTGTCGGAATTCAATAGACATTTCGATTTTTACGCTCGACACCGGAAGGCTTTTTAATGAAACTTATGAGCTTTTAGAAAAAACGGAATTGCGCTACAAAAAAAAGATTGAAACATTTTTTCCGCAGGCAAATGCAGTGGAAGAAATGGTGAATAAAAACGGCATAAACCTGTTTTATAATTCGGTAGAAGAAAGAAAAATGTGTTGCAACATTCGTAAAGTAGAACCTTTAAATCGTGCGCTGACAGGAGTTTCAGTGTGGGTAACCGGATTGCGATCTTCCCAAACAACTTTGCGCCATGAGCTTCCTTTATTAGAATGGCTGCCCGAAAAGCAATTGATCAAATACAATCCATTACTTCACTGGAGTTATGATGAAGTGATGGAATACATAAAAGTTTATTCCGTACCCTATAATCCTTTACACGATAAAGGATTTGTAAGCATTGGCTGCGCGCCCTGTACCCGTGCCATAGAACCTGGCGAAGATCCAAGAGCCGGACGATGGTGGTGGGAAAGTTCGCACAAAGAATGTGGCTTACATGTAAATAAATAAGTGAATTATGAAAACATCAAAAAACTATTTTCCCCGTGAGTTAGAGCATGAAGCGATCTACATTATGCGTGAAGTGGCAGCGCAGTTTGAAAATCCGGTGTTGCTTTTTTCGGGCGGAAAAGATTCGATTACTTTAGTTCATCTGGCTCGAAAAGCTTTTTATCCTGCCAAAGTTCCTTTCCCAATGTTGCACATCGACACAGGACATAATTTTTCTGAAACCATTGAATTCAGGGATTTCCTGGCAAAAGAAAAAGAAATGCAGCTGATTGTGCGTAATGTTCAGGATTCTATCGACCAGGGAAAAGTAAAAGAAGAAACCGGTAAATATGCAAGCCGGAATATGTTGCAAACGATTACTTTGCTTGATGCAATCGCAGAGTTTAAATTTGATGCCTGCATCGGAGGCGCAAGAAGGGATGAAGAAAAAGCCCGTGCCAAAGAAAGGATTTTTTCAGTGCGTGATGACTTTGGACAATGGGACGCCAAAAAACAACGGCCTGAATTATTTGAAATGCTGAATGGCCGGATAAACGTTGGCGAAAATGTACGCGTGTTTCCAATTTCCAACTGGACAGAACTGGACGTATGGAATTATATTCGTGAAGAACAATTAGAATTGCCTTCCATTTATTTTGCACATGAGCGTGAAATCATTTTTCGCGATGGCTTGCATTGGCCTTATTCGCCATTCCTTAATACAAGCAAAGACGAAATTCCTTTTAAAGAAAAAGTAAGATTCAGAACAGTGGGCGATATGACGTGTACTGCAGCAGTACTATCTGACGCAGATACTCTGGACTCTGTAATAGAGGAAATTATTTCAGCCACCATCTCTGAAAGAGGCGCCCGTATTGACGATAAGCGTTCTGAGGCGGCGATGGAAAAAAGAAAACAGGTAGGTTATTTTTAAATGAAAATGAATAAAGCGATGATACGTGACTGAATTGATTGTGGTCGGTGAGGATCGCCCACAGCGTAAAAAAAAGGTAATAAGGTTTGATTCTATTATTAATCCGGATTTTTATTAAGGTTAGTAAGGTCTTAATTAATCTTTTAGAAAAATCCTTAAGTAACATTATTACCTTAGTAATTTAAAATACTAACACAATTCAACCTTATTAGCTTATTTTCCAAACAAAATGCTAATGAACCAAATAAATAATTAGTAAAGATGCCGAAGCTTTTTCAGCATTTTTTAAAATAAAAATTCTCAAACAAATTAAGATGGATGTTTTAAGGATCGCTACTGCCGGAAGTGTGGATGATGGAAAAAGCACTTTGATTGGACGGTTATTGCATGACACAAAATCACTTACAAAAGATAAATTAGAGGCTATAACGGTGACCAGCAAACGTAAAGGTCTCGACTTTACGGATTTGTCTTTATTGACTGATGGATTGATCGCAGAAAGAGAACAGGGAATAACGATTGATGTGGCAAATATTTATTTTTCCACTCCCAACCGCAAGTATATTATTGCCGATACTCCCGGACATGTAGAATACACGCGAAACATGATTACGGGCGCTTCGAATGCGCAGGTTTCCATTATTTTAATTGATGCGAGAAATGGTATCATTGAACAAACAAAGCGGCATTTATTTATTTCCTCTTTACTAAAAATTGAAACGGTTTTTGTGTGTGTGAATAAAATGGACCTGGTAAATTTTGATGAAGAAATTTTTAATTCCATAAAAAAGGAATTTCGTGAACTGGCCAAAAAAATTGGCTTTGAAGGCGATTTGCATTTTGTACCGATTGCTGCGCGTGATGGTGATAATGTAGTGGACAATTCAGTAAGAATGCCGTGGTACAAAGGTTCTTCTTTATTAAAATTATTAGAAGAGGTTCCGGTTCATTCAAAAGAAAGATCATTGCCTGCAAGATTGCCGGTTCAATATGTGATCCGTCCGCGCAATAATGATCATCATGATTTTCGTGGTTATGCCGGCAGATTGAAAACCGGCACTTTACAAAAAGGCAAAAAAGTAGTCGTGCTGCCATCCTTAAAAGAATCAGTAATAAAATCAGTGTCTGTGGCTGAAAAGCAGGTGGATCAGGCGTTTGCAGGAGAAAGTGTGGTAATAGAATTAGAAGAAGATATCGATGTAAGCCGTGGAAACATGATTGTTGATCCGGCAACTATTTATAACCAGGTTAATACCATTACGGCCACTTTAAGCTGGATGGAAGAGCAGCCTCTTACCACAGGCAAATCATTTTTACTTCAGCATAATACCAATCGTGTGAAAGCGAAACTCGTTGAATTGCAAAATGTATTGGACATAAAAACAATGGAAGAAAAAACTGCTGTAGCAGAATTAAAACTGAATGATATTGGAAGAGTAGTTATTAAAACAGCGAGGCCAGTTTTTGCAGATACTTATCAATCAAATCCTGAAAATGGTTCTTTTATTTTGATTGATGAATTTACCAATAATACGGTAGCTGTAGGTTTTATCGAAAGCTTTTGAAAACGTTTTATTCAACAAGCGAAGAAATAACCTGATTTTAGATTTTTACGTTATTTATGGATGTGTTTGGTTGTATTTTTCACGTTCCTTTTTTAATTCATAATCAGCCTGTAAGCCCACCCAGAATTCTGCACTTATCCCCAGTTCTTCTTCGAGCTTCAATGCCACTAATGCACTTAATCTTCTTTTGCCTTTTAAGATATCACTGAAATGAGAGGGGTAAACTCCTATTTTCATTGCAAATGCAGATTGTGTTAAATCACGTGCTTCCAATTCATCGCGTAATACTTCACCTGGTAATAAAGCGATATTCACTCTAATCTGCTTTCCGTTACTTCCCAAAATTTTGTCCATAAAATATTATTTATAATGATTTGATAATTCTTCAATGATTATAATTTCTTCAATCACAATATCCATTTCGTTATTAATTAAAAATTCAAGCCGGTATTTATCGTTTACTCTTATAGAATACAATCCTAACTTATTACCTGTCAATCGCTCAAAATGAAGACTTTTAAACATTCTCAGATCTCTTGAATCTCTTGCATTTTCAAGAATGACTAATTTTTTCCTATACATCTTCACAACTTCTGAACTATATCGCATTTT
>DATILZ010000462.1:0-3318 GCA_035475995.1 Hanamia sp.
TTTTATTCTTTTTTCTAAAAATAAAAACTCTTTTATTTCTTCTTTTACTGGCATTTATCTACAAAAAGGATTAATACAGCCGGTAATTTTTCACAACTGCCTTTACATTTTATTCCCCCTTCTTCACCTACTTTTGCAGGATGATTGCAATAGATGACATTCTCGTGAGCGACCAGGTTGTAGAGGAACAGTTTGTATGCGACCTGGTGAAATGTAAAGGCGGTTGTTGCGTTGACGGCGATGCCGGTGCTCCGCTTGAAAAGCATGAATTAAAAGAATTAAATGAAGTGTATAACGTAGTACGTCCTTATCTTTCAGAGGAATGCAGGATAATTTTAGAAACAGAAGGCAAATATATTTATGATAAAGAATTTGGCTGGGTAACGCCAACAATCAGCAATGGGATGTGCGCCTATGGAATTGTGGACAAAAAAGGAATTGTAAAATGTGGAATAGAACAAGCATATAACGACGGAAAAATCGAATGGAAAAAACCAATAAGCTGTCATCTCTTTCCCATTAGAATAAAAAAAACAAAAAGAGCAGAATTGGTAAATTATGAACCACGTGAAGATCTCTGCAGTGCCGCCTGTACGCTTGGCAAAAAATTAAAAATGCCGGTTTACCAGTTTTTAAAGGAACCCATTATCCGCAAGTACGGAAAAGATTTTTATGATGCGCTGGCGGCTTCTGCAAAACATTTGGAAACGAGTAAATAATTTCATTTAATAAACGATAACCAACTCTTATGAATAAATTTTCCTTTTTATTTCTTGCTCTGTTTTTATTGGCATTCGGCTCCTGCACGGTAAACAGGGCAAAGATCAATAACGATTTAAAAAAATATTTCGATTCTGCCCACGTCGATGGAAGCTTTTCTTTTTTGAATAATCAACTTGGCGACATTACCGTTTATAATATGAAACTGGATACAGAGCGGCTTTCAGCCGGTACGTCATTTAAAATTCTGAACACATTAATTGGCGTGCAAACCGGAAAAATCACGAATGAAAATACTGTGATGAAAACGGATAGTGCAGCAAATAAAAGTATGACCTTGAAAGAAGCATTCAATACGTCGTCTGTTCCTTATTTTCAATCCCTGGCACGGCTAATTGGAAAAGATACAATGAAGTTTTGGGTAGATTCTGTTTCTTACGGAAATAAAAATATCAGCGGTGCTCTTGATTCTTTTTGGTTAAATAATTCATTGAAAATTTCACCTGATGAACAACTGGGATTGATGAGTAAAATTTACTTTGAACAGTTGCCTTTTCAAAAATATGCGCAGCAAATGGTAGAAAGTTTGATGTTGAAAGAAGATAATACTTTATATAAATTAAGCTACGTAACCGGTACCGGTATTGATGAAAAGAATAATTCTTTTGGTTGGACATCAGGCTGGATCGAAGAAAACCGCCATGTTTATTTCTTTGTAACATTCATAAAAACTCCTGATAAGAACCTGGATTTAAAAACAACCGGAATTCATATTTCCAAATCCATTTTGAAAGAAATGGGATTTTTTAAAGGGGAGAAGTGACATTGATTATTAGATTATTTTATTATTAAATTATTGAGTGCAATTAATTTATCCGTTTTATTAAAATGTGAAAATTTGAAAGCGCAGTATTTGTCCTTTTACTGATTAAATGAGGCATCAGAATCATTAAATCATTTATCAATTTAGTTTTTTTGATTACATCAGAATCTTTCAATAATTCAATAATTTTTTAATAACAATTTGAAAATAGAAATCATACTATTTGTTCTTTTACTGATTGGCAAATGGAAGCATAAGAATAATTTAATAATTCAATAATTGAATAATTTAATACTTCCTTAATTCAATAATTGATAATTCAGGTTTAATTTAGCCGCTATAAATGCTCCATTTCCAGTACATAGAATATTTCATTGCACTTGCAGCAATTCCTTTAATGATTTTTTTGTATTCCGCTTTAATAAAATGGAAACAAAAAACTGCAAAAAAGATCGGAGATCCTTCTCTGGTGAAGGAACTTATGATAGAATATTCTTCAAAAAAGTTTTTGACGAAATTTATTTTGTTTGTTTGCGCGTTTGTGCTCTGTGTTTTTGCTGTTGCCGGATTGGTAATGCCGAATGGCAGTCAGAAAATAAAACGTAAAGGAACAGATATGATGGTAGCGCTTGACGTAAGCAAAAGTATGCTTGCTCAGGATATTCAGCCGAGCAGGCTTGAGCGTGCCAAACAGGTGATCTCCAAAATTATTGACAACTCTCCGGATGACCGCATTGGATTGGTAATTTTTGCCGGCCGTGCATATTTGCAAATGCCTTTGACAGTTGATCATGAAGCGGCAAAAATGTATTTATCAGCGGCTTCACCAGAAGATGTTCCAACGCAGGGAACGGTAATTGCAGATGCATTAAGGATGTGCGAAGCAGCTTTTAATCCAAAGGATAAAACGTTTAAATCGGTACTGCTTTTAAGTGATGGTGAAGATCATGACAATGAGGCGATAAAAGTTACAAAAGATCTGGCAAAAGAAGGAATTATGGTAAATACGATTGGTATAGGATCGCCACAAGGCGCTCCTATACTGGATCCTGAAAGCCATCAGTATAAAAAAGATGATAAAGGGCAAACTGTAATTTCTAAACTAAATGAAAAAGAATTGAGTGATATCGCCAAAGCCGGGAACGGAATTTATCAATTATACAATAATACGGATGCAGTGGCTGCAAACATAAAAGATCAATTGTCAAACATTGGCAAAGAAACAACTACCAGCGACAGTTTATATATGTCGTTCAAACAGTATTTTCAGTATTTCCTGGGTGCAGCGTTCATTTTATTATTGCTTGAATTTTTCTTTTCTGAAAAAAAGAAATCAAAAATTAAAAATGCGGTTGCTTTATTTTTTTTCGTGGGATTAAGTGTTTCTTCTTTCGCGCAAACTCCAAAAGAATCTATCGTCAAAGGGAACAAAGCATACAAAGAAAATAATTATACTGCTGCGGAAAATGAATATCGCGATGCGTTGAAAAATTCTGATACGAATGTAACTGCAAGTTATAATTTGGGTAATGTGCTTTATAGAAAAAATAATACCGAAGAAGCTGTGAAGTCTTATGATAATGCCATCGCAAATACCAAAAATAATGCAGTAAAGCAGGAAGCATTTTATAATAAAGGCGTTGCATATCAAAAAGCAAAAAAACTTCCTGAATGCATCACTGCCTATAAAAATGCATTGATACTGAATCCAAATGACGAAGATGCAAGACAGAATTTGCAACGCGCCTTAAAAGAACAGCAACAGCAGCAGAAGC
>DATILZ010000463.1:0-4543 GCA_035475995.1 Hanamia sp.
TCGTTTCATAGGAATGATTGGTTTTCTATTATTAGCTTATTCTAATTCCGAAAGAAACAAACGTTTAAATTCAACTGTAATTATTTATCTCGCACTGGCATTATTATTTCAGCCGTTTATTAAAGTTGCTTTAGGTAGGACAATGTGGAATATAGTCGACGTAGTTGTAAGCATCGGATTAATTACTTCAATTTTTTGGAAGTCCGGAAATGTGATAAAAAGCTAAAAGCGTTTATTCGATTAATCTTTTTCTTTTTTATTCCAACCAATTCCCCTACTTTTGCACTCCCAAAAAAGTTCTTTATAGAATCCTGATACATAATCGGGAAAAATGGGAGTCCTAACCCCGATGTTCGGGACGGACGTTAACACCAAAAAATTAAAACATGGCAAAAGAAATTACAGCCTACGTCAAGCTTCAATGCAAGGGCGGACAGGCTAATCCGGCACCGCCAATCGGCCCGGCGCTCGGTTCAAAAGGTATCAACATCATGGAGTTCTGCAAACAATTCAACGCAAGAACCCAGGATAAACAAGGGAAAATTCTTCCCGTTCTCATTACAGTTTATGGCGATAAATCTTTCGATTTTATCATTAAAACGCCTCCCGCTGCTGTTCAGCTAAAGGATGCTGCCAAAATTCAGTCTGGAAGCAAAGAGCCTAACAGGAATAAAGTAGGCAAAGTTTCGTGGGACCAGGTAGAAGAAATCGCTAAAGATAAAATGGCAGATCTCAACGCATTCACGCTTGACAGCGCCATGAAAATGGTAGCCGGCACAGCCCGCAGCATGGGTCTTACCGTAGAAGGAACGGCTCCATGGCAAAAATAAATTGTAAACAAAATCCCGTGCCTACGGGAAAACTTTTGAAAAAATGATCACTAAAAAAAGAAAAGAAGCCAACGCGAAGGTTGATGCCAACAAAGCTTACTCACTGAAAGAAGCTTCCGCGCTGGTTAAAGATATAAATACTACCAAATTTGATAGTTCTGTAGATCTTCACATCCGTCTCGGGGTAGATCCTAAAAAAGCTGACCAGGCAGTTCGTGGTACCGTTTCCCTTCCTTATGGAACCGGTAAAACTAAAAAAGTACTGGTTCTTTGCACTCCTGATAAAGAGCAGGCAGCGAAAGACGCAGGCGCTGATTTTGTAGGCCTTGATGAATATATTTCTAAAATTGAAGGCGGCTGGACTGATGTGGATGTAATTGTTGCCACTCCATCTGTAATGCCAAAGATTGGTCGTTTGGGTAAAATTTTAGGTCCAAGAAACCTGATGCCGAATCCGAAAACCGGAACTGTAACCAATGATGTGGCTGCAGCAGTGAATGATGTAAAAGGCGGTAAGATCGCTTTTAAAGTAGATAAAGTAGGAATTGTGCACGCTTCTATTGGCAGGGTAAGTTTTACTCCTGAAAAAATTGAAGCCAACAGCCAGGAATTAATTAATGCACTGGTAAGATTAAAACCGGCTACTTCAAAAGGAACTTACCTGAAAGGCGTAAGCATGGCGAGCACCATGAGCCCTGGTATTGCGATTGATACAAAATCAGTACAGATCTAAATAATTATTTGCTTTTAGATTGTAACCACAATTGTAAAGCACAAAACAAACAGTATGAATAAAGAACAAAAACAAGAAGTAATAGAAGCTTTGAAAAGCAAATTTTCTCAGTATTCTAATTTCTATATTACAGATACAGAAAGCCTTTCAGTGTCGCAGATTACCAATCTTCGCAAACATTGTTTTGACAAACAGGTTGAAATGAAAGTGGCAAAAAACACACTGATCAAAAAAGCATTGGAAAGCCTTGACAACGAAAAATATGCGGGAGTTTACGATTCTTTACACCAGGTTACCGCTTTAATGTTTAGCGAAAGCCCTAAAGATCCGGCTGTGATTATCAGCAGTTTCCGTAAATCAATGAATGGTGATAAGCCAGTATTGAAAGCCGCATTTTTGAACGGCGATATTTTTGTAGGAGATAATCAATTGGTTAATCTTACTAAAATCAAAACCAAGAATGAATTGATTGGTGAAGTAATCGGATTGTTGATGTCGCCAATTCAAAGAGTAATCGGTGCATTGCAAAACAGGCCTGAAACAGCAGCAGCCCCTGAAGCAAAAGCAGAAGAAGCAGCGGCTCCGGAAGTTAAGGCTGAATCAGTTGCTCCTGAAGCAAAAACTGAAACGGCTCCTGAGGCAAAAGCAGAAGGAAATGCTCCTGAAGGAAAAGCTCCGGAAGCGTAACGAAGTATTTTATTGGCCGAGCTAAACCTATAAGGTTTTAAAAACCTTATAGGTTTAGTAAAAAGCCAATCTAAATAAAATAAAAACTTTTTTAAAAACCCATCCACCGGACCTAAATGGAAAGAAGGTGGAAAAATTAAAAACAAAAATCATGGCAGACGTAAAAGCATTAGCCGAAAACTTAGTAGGCTTAACAGTAAAAGAAGTTCAGGAATTAGCTGAATTCTTAAAAACAGAATACGGTATCGAACCGGCAGCAGCAGCGGTAGCAGCACCGGCAGAAGGTGGTGGAGCAGCAGCAGCTGAAGAAAAAACATCTTTCAATGTAATTTTGAAAGCACCGGGAGCTAACAAACTGGGCATTGTAAAACTTGTAAAAGAAATTACAGGCTTAGGATTGAAAGAAGCAAAAGAATTGGTAGATACAGCACCTAAACCAGTTAAAGAAGGTGTAGATAAAGGTACTGCAGAAGAACTTAAAACTAAATTGACTGAAGCAGGAGCTGATGTTGAAGTAGTTTAATTTTCTTTAAAAATGAATATTTGAAGAGCCGGGGTTTATTCTCCGGCTTTTTGTTTTATGTTCTTCAACGTGGGCTTCACGATAACTTACAAACCTTATCTAACTGCTAACGCATTAAGAAGCAATAATTCGGATAATTAGTGTAATTCGTGCCAAACAAAAATTCGCATTATTTGTTCCTTTACTGAAAATAAAAATCCTGTTTTACCTTCACGACCAATTTATTTTCCAAATAATCTACAAAGCATTCGTACAAAAATCTTTTATTAATCATGTTCAAACTCACTGCGTTTTTATTTCTGTTCGTTCCTGCAATTTCTTTTTGCCAGCCCAAAAACGATTCTCTTACCATTGAAAAAATTATGCGTGATCCAAAATGGATTGGTACATCACCTTCCAACCCTTTCTGGAATGCGGATGGAACAAAATTATTTTTTGATTGGAATCCTGAAAACGCGCCATCAGATTCATTGTATTATATTTCGATGGGAAATAAAAATCCGGTAAAAGCAAGCGTTGCTGAAAAGCAAAATGTAGTAAGTGCAAACCGTATTAGTTACAATGCAAACAGAACCGCTTATGCGTATGAAAAAAATGGCGATATTTTTTATAAAGAAATAAAACCAAATAAAACCATTCGTATTACCCAAACGCAGGAAACAGAATCTGATCCGCTGTTTTCTTTTAATGGAAATGAAGTTGTTTTTATTCAAAATGACAATTTATTTTCCTGGAACATTCATACTGGCGCTACCAGGCAGATTACCAATTTTGAAAGTGAGGATGAAGAAGAAAAAAAAGAAGAAAAACTGACCCCTGAAGATCAGTGGCTGAAAAAAGATCAGTTAGGATATATGCAGGTTTTGCGCAAGCGCAATGAAAAAAGGCGTCTTGGAGAAATCTATGACAGCAGCACTGCAAAAAACAATTTGAGAAAAATAAATATTGAAGATAAAAGCATTCGCGATCTTTCTATAAGTCCCGACGGCAAGTTTATCAGTTATGTTTTAAATAAACCTGCATCAAAAAAGCATTCTACAATTGTTCCAAATTATGTAACGGAATCGGGGTATACAACGGATATTCCCGGCCGTCAAAAAGTAGGTCAGCCGCAGGGAAGTTCTGAATTTTTTGTTTATGATTCGCAGGCCGATACCGTGTTTCAGATAAAAACTGATTCCATCGAAGGAGTGCTGGATATTCCGGAATATGTAAAAGATTATCCAAAAGAATTTGAAAAAGCAACGAAAGAAAATGGATTGAGAAAAGTAAGTTTTTCTTCTGCAAAATGGTCATCTGCCGGAAGTAATTTAGTTCTCGATATTCGTGCACAGGATCATAAAGATCGCTGGCTGATGCTCTGGAATCCGTCAACAAAAAAATTAAAATTATTAGACCGGCAGCACGACAGCGCCTGGATCGATGGGCCTGGGATTTGGAACAGCGGCTGGATTGATGAAAATAATTTTTGGTACCAGTCAGAAGTTACCGGTTATTCACATCTTTATTCTGTGAATGTAGAAACAGGGAAAAAGAAAGCCTACACTTCAGGAAAATATGAAGTGCTGGATGCAAGTCTTTCCAACGATAAAAAATACTTTTACATTTCTACAAATGAGATAGAACCAGGACAACATCACTTTTATCGTTTGCGAATTGCTGATAACAAAACTGAAAGAATCACGACAATGGAAGGCGGGAATGAAGTAACGATTTCACCGGATGAAAAAGAAATAGCCATTCTTTATTCTTATACCAACAAGCCCTGGG
>DATILZ010000464.1:0-2378 GCA_035475995.1 Hanamia sp.
CGATCTTAAGTTTTTTAAGCATCGTTGAATTTTAATAATGAAAAAATTTCTTTTATAGAAAAATGAGCGGCGCAAACAAATTCATCTGCAGCGCCGTAATAAATTGTAAGCGTATCACCATCCGAATTTACTATATGACCATTGGTGAAAACTACATTGCCAAAAAAACCGCTTACTTCATAAGAAGCGGATGGGATCATAATGGGCGCTTCGGTTCGGGCAATTACTTTTGCAGGATTATTTATATCCATTAAAAAAGCACCGAGACAATATTGATGCTGAGAATTAGCACCATGATAAATTTCGAGCCAGCCTTTTTCTGTTTTTACCGGGGCAGCTCCTGCACCTACCCGTGCACTGTCCCACGATCTGTTTCTTGTTTTTATAATGCATTGATGATTGCCCCAATGAATACTATCAGGCGATTCGGCAAGCCAGATATAATTCCCGCCGATATCCACACTGCTTGGCCGGTGTAAAGCATAATATAGACCGTTTATTTTTTCAGAAAAAACAGCACAGTCTTTATTATGAGGAGGCAGCATCATTCCATAAGATTGGAAATTTTTCCAATTGGTAGTAGTCTTCAATCCAACGCCAACGCCATTTTCAGATACAGCAGTGAAAGTGAGATAATATTTATTTTCTAAAAAAGTAACACGACAATCTTCTATTCCAAATGTTTCTAAAACACCTTTGCCCATTATTGGCTGATAACCCTCAGGTTCATAAAAATGAAGGTCATCGTCACTGCAAAGCAAGCGCAAGTGAGATAATGTCGTTAAATAATCTACTCCCTTATAAATAATCACTCTTGCATCTGTCGCTATTAATGCCGGATCATTTTTATCAATTTCCATAATTTCAATCCCATCGGATGCGGTAAGAATTGGAAAAGAAATGGTATTTTCTTTTTGGACCGGCCGCTCTGCAACTCTTACTATTAGCCATGTTTTATCCTGATATTGAAAAACACCAGGGTTTAAAAGACAGGAAATCCTCAATCCGTCTGAGCTTGGTTTTAAATCTGCCGGCGATAAAAGCGGGTTTTGTGAAAATCGTTTAGCGATATCTTTCATTAAGATTATTTTTTTGTTTAAAATCAAAAGCTTTAAGCAAAAGCTATCTTACTTATTCAATTTTTATATTTGAATGAGAAGAGGAAAGAGGTTAACCTGATTTGTTAGCAGATTAACCCTTTTATTGAAACCATACAGGAATTAATAACCCGGATTTTGTGTGATACTCCCGCCGGATTTATCTATTTCACCCTGCGGAATCGGATAGCGATAATTTTTATCCTGGAAATTTTTACCAAGGCCGGTTAAGAAACTTTTGGCCAAACCCCAGCGTTTCAGATCATTAAATCTTTGAGATTCAAATCCCAATTCTACTCTTCTTTCGTGTATAAGCCAGTCTTTGATTTGATTTTTATCTGTAGAAGTGATGTCTCTGTCTGGCAATGTACCTGCTGATGGCAATGTTCCGGCTGCATTAATGGAGGTTCTTGCCCGTTCTCTTATTTTATTGATAATTGCGATTCCCTGAGGATAAGCGCCTGTCTCATTTAATGCCTCAGCTTTCCATAGCATCACATCAGCCCAGCGAATATATATTTTGTTGGAAGGGGCATCGTCATTGCCTTTGTTGTTCCCGTTTAATTCGCCTAAAAATTTGTAAACATTCTGATTTCCGACATCTACTGTCAGTCCCAATCTTGGATCATTTGGTTCGAATGCATTAATAAAATTGGCAGATGGTGCTACAAATCCCCAGCCTAAAAGTGCACAAAGGCCATTACCTGTTCTTGGTGTAGTAAGCGACTGATGATCGTAGGCAAAGATCACTTCGTTTTCTGAAAATTCTTTCGCCACACTAAAGTTGTCAAAATAGTTGGCATCCAGGCTATAATAACCCAACGTTTCCATGGCATCAATAATACTGATTACATCGGCCCATTTCTGATTATAAAGCGCCACTTTTGCCTGCATTGCCATTACAGCCCCTTTGGATACACGCCATTTCTGAGTTGCATCAGAATATTTGCGATCAGGCAGCAATGTTTTTGCCTGTTCCAGGTCTTCACTGATCTGCTTATAAACATTTTCTTTGCTTTCTCTCTTTGCTACATTATATGCATCAGCAAAATTCTTTAAAGGAGCAGTTATTAAAGGAACATCTCCATATAAATTCACGAGGTCGAAATAATAAAAAGCTCTTAAAAAGTAAACCTGCCCTAAGAGGTTTTTTGCAGTAGCCTGGTCAATAGCCAGACTATCTAATAATGCAGAATTCATTAAATAGCTGATTGATAAATTAGTTCTTGCTACGCCTGCATAGTCATAACTCCACTGTCCTTTGACGCCACTGTTTGAAGA
>DATILZ010000465.1:0-8350 GCA_035475995.1 Hanamia sp.
TTATGAACCGTAATTTTTTAAAATTGTGTATGAATGTCTATCTGTTATTTAAAAAGCAAAGGGGCAAAATGATACAAATCGTTTCTCCAGACAGGCCATGTATGGCCGCCCGGATATTCGTAATAAGTATGTTTAATTTTCAGCTTATCTAATTTCCCCAACATTATTTGACCATTCTTGTAAGCAATGTCTTCCGGACCGCCTTCAGAAATCCAGAATACTTTAAGGTCATTGTTAATTTTATCCCTATTTGCTTGCATAAAATCATATTGAGTATCCGCTGTTTGATTCATCATTGGAATGATCCAGCCAGAACTGAATACACCGAGATAAGAAAACATATCTGTGTTGTTGATACCTGTGTAAAGTGTATGAAGGCCACCCAATGATAAACCGGCGAGTGCACGACTGGCTGCATCTGTTTTTGCGCGATAATTTTTTTCAACAAAAGGAATGACAGCTTGTTTCATTTCTTTTTCAAATAGCTTCATTCCATTTTCAATGGCGCCAGCATTAAATCCACCGGTTGTCATGTTTGCATCAGGCATTACAATCAGCATTGGTTTTGCTTTGCCTTCTGCAATCAGATTATCCAGAATCAAATTGGCCTTACCTTGCTTTGCCCAACCGGTTTCGTCTTCACCACCACCATGCAAAATGTATAAGACAGGATATTTTGTGTCAACAGATGAATCGTAACCAGGTGGTGTATAGATGTATAATTGTCTCCATGAATTGGTGACATTTGAAAAATAATTTTTAATGCAGATGTCTCCGTGAGGTACATTATTAAGTGAGTAATAACGGCCACCCATAAACGGTATTTCAATGCCACTTGCCATTCTGCCCATGCCATAAAATGTTTCGCTGCCCGGGTCTGCAACAGCTACTCCATCAATAATCAAAGAGTAATAATGAAAGCCTTCGCCGATAGAATCAGTAGTAACATTCCAGTAACCGCTGGTGTCTTTCACCATATCATATTTTTTGCCGAGGTCAATCTGCACTTTTTGCGCATCAGGCGCTTTTATCTGAAATATTACCTGGTGGTCTGCAAGTATTTGAGGATAATTGGCACCACGAACATTGGTTGAGGCCGGTGCGCCCACAACAGGATATTTTGAAAACGTAGAAGTATCCACTGGTTTAAAAATCAATTGAGAAAACATGTACAGCCCGTTTTTCCAAACTTTGAATTCGTGGACACCAGGCTCGATGTAATAAATATGAGGGACGTTATTTTTCACAAGATAGTCGTGTGTTCTTTGGCTAAAACCAATCAAGCCATCGCTGGCGCCGCATGAAATCCAAAGCAGCTTTAGTTCCTTTCTTGCTTTTGCTGGGTCAGGCACCAACTCTTCGGGAGTTTTGGTATTGGGTGCAGCAGAGAAAGCACCTATCCATGCAAATTTGTCAAGGTTTCCCAATCCAAAATTTAATGATTGTCCACCACCCATTGATAAGCCGGCAATGGCGCGATGTTCTCTGTCTGTGTAAACAGGATAATGTTTTTGTACATAAGGTATCAGGTCGTTCAATAAATCTTTTTCAAATATGGCAAAAGCCTGTACTTTATCAGGCGCGAAAATATTTCCGGTGGCACTATCATTTTTCATAGCCCGTCCATTCGGCATGATTATAACCATCGGTTCGGCCTTTTCTTCGGCATAAAGATTATCCAAAATCACTTCAGGATGTCCACCATGCAGCCATTCTTTATCATCGCCGCCAATGCCATGTAACAAATACAGCACAGGATATTTTTTCTTTTTTGAATAACGGGGTGGTGTATAAATTAATGATTGCCTTATAGTGCCAATTGTTTTGGATTTGTAATTAAATGAATCAATTTTTCCATGCTGAATATTTGTTTGAACTACATCAAACCCGGCAGGCATCTGCTTAATAATATCCTGCGAAAAAATTGCAGAATTAGACAGTAAAGCAACAAATAGAGCGAAAAGATATTTCATATTTAATACGATTGGTGAATTTGAATTATTGACTATTATAATTTTGTTGTGAGCCGGGTTATTTTTAAAAAAATCTGCACTTATTATGGTCTTATTGTTATCATGACTTTTTTCAAATCCTCCGTTGCAGAACTGGTGCCATACCATACTTCATAATCGCCGGGCAGCACTGCCATCGCAAGGCTTTTTTCATCATAAAATTCAAAACTTTTCGCTGGTAAATCAATGACCGCCTCTGCTGTTTTACCGGCTGGTACATCTACCCGTTTAAACCCTTCCAATGTTTTTAAAAGGCCACTTGTATCACTTACCTTTTTCAGATACACCTGTACTATTTCTGTACCATTGCGCTTGCCGATATTAGAAACAGGAATGAATAATTGCACGCTGTCTTCTTTATTAATTTGTGTTTTCGAAATTTTTGCATTGCCAATTCTGAAAGTAGTATAGCTGAGTCCAAAACCAAATGGAAAAAGCGGGTCAGACATATAGCGATACGTTCTTCCTTTCATCGAATAATCTTCAAACCCAGGCAATTGTCCAATGTTTTTATAAAAAGTAATTGGAAGTTTTCCGGATGGGTTATAATCACCAAACACAACATCAGCAACAGCGCGGCCACCAGACTGACCTGAATACCATGCCTGCACAATCGCATCGCAACTTTCTGTTTCAGGTACCAGGCCAATCGCAGAGCCGGAACAATTAATAAATACTATTTTTTTACCAGCTTCTTTTAACGCTTTTAAAAAGTTTCGCTGTACTTCCGGCAATTCAATATCAGTCCTGTCGCCACCTTTAAAACCAGGCAATTGAACAGGCATTTCTTCTCCTTCCAGCCTGGGAGAAATGCCCCCAACATAAACCGCCACATCAATATTTTTCAGCTTATTTATTATCGATTCGTATTGAACAGGCATCTGTTTACCAAAGTTCATAGCGAGACTTGCTGTCCAGTTATCTATTTGCCTGAAACTTGCATCTATTTTGTATTCTTTCCCTGCTTCCGCTTTGTAAATTACCTGTCGTGGCAATGCTCTCCACATACGAACCCTGGTTAAGGTATCTCCATTTATCATCAGTTCAAAAGCGCCACAAGCTTCTATTTTAAACATAATTTCACCGGATACTGACGGCCTGAAAATCGTTTCATACCTGGCCGAAAAGTTCTCAAGATGTACACCGGGAGCAAACTCATGCTGCCCAAAAGTAGTTAGTTGCATCGGAGTTGTTATTTGTTGAGTAATAACAGGGCTTCCTTCAAATTTCCGGTTGTTCCAATAGCTGGCTTTAAAGCCACTTTTGCCATTGATAGAACATTGTGCAAAGGCGGGTTCTATAATCATGTTATCCGTTAAATCAACCGCTTTGTCATAAAGAATTTTATCAGCTCCCAGCTTTGAACGGATACCATCTAAAATAGTAATTGTATGAAAAGGCGTACCATTATAATTGCCCCACATCATTTCGGTGTTATCGGCATTTGGACCAATCACTGCAATTTTTTTTATGGATTTATTTAAAGGGAGGATGTTATTTTTATTTTGAAGAAGCGTGATTGATTGTCGCGCCATTTCCAAAGCGAGTTTTTGGTGCAGTTCAGAATTAATTATGGAAGCAGGAATTTTGGACCAGGGCACAATAGAATCATTATCCATTTCACCTAAATCAAAACGTCCTTCCAGCAAGCGCATCACATGTTTATTCACTTCATCTTCACTGATAAATCCTCTCTTTACCGCATCAGGAATACTTTTAAAAGCATAGTTATAACCGCACTCAACATCTGTTCCTGCCAATGCGGCTTTTGCTGCTGCATGCACTGCATCAGAAGAAACCTTATGAGTCTGCCAAAAATCTGATATTGCGCCACAATCTGACACAACCATATATTTAAAGCCCCAGTCGTTACGCAATATCCCCTGCAACAAACGGGTACTACCACAACAAGGCTCGTCATCCAGCCGCTGATAAGCGCACATTACTTCCCGTACATCCGCCTGCTGAACCAATGCCTTGAAAGCAGGCAAATATGTTTGCCATAAATCGGCTGGGCTGACATCATTAATGTTTATTTGATGACGACTCCATTCGGGTCCGGAATGAACCGCAAAGTGTTTCGCGCAAGCCAACAATTTTTTATATTTTTCATTTGTTAGGCCTTGCAAACCTTTAACTACGGCTATCCCCATCCGGGAAGTTAAATAAGGGTCTTCGCCATAAGTTTCCTGTCCACGACCCCATCGCGGGTCACGGAATATATTGATATTCGGTGTCCATACAGAAAGGCTTAAAAATCGCTTGTTGGGTTCACCTTTCTTACAGGCTTCATTGTATTTAGCCCGCACTTCGTCGGAAACTGCATTGAATACCTGGTAAACAAGACTATCATTAAAAGAAGCTGCCATCCCAACCGGCTCTGGAAACACCGTTACATCTGCATTGTTGGCAAATCCGTGCAATGCCTCACTCCACCAGTTAAATTGTTTTATTCCCAATCGTGGAATAGCAGGCGACTCATCCAACATCAGGGATGCTTTTTCTTCAAGAGTAAGCCGGGAAACAAGGTCTTTTGCACGCTCATCTGTATTGAGTTGAGGATTTTGGAATGGCAGTTGCGCTTCAGTATGGGTATGCAATAAAATAGTAAACACAAACAGAATAATCAACTTTAAATGAACATTACGCTTAACAACTGATAAAAAATTTAAAAGAATCTTCATTTTCAAAATTTTATAATGATACAAACGTGTACGTTTTACCGGCAACAGTTGGCACATCATACAACCAGCTTGCTTTCAGGTCTGGAAAAGTAATCGTTGCGTTGCCTGAAATAATTGGTGTTGCTGTTTTTTCTGTCTGATAAAAAGAATTTGCGTTTTCACCACTCGCTTTTCTTAAGGGATTCCCATTACTTAATTTCATTTCATCAGGTACCCGTAAACGCAGATTTCCCCCTAATGTTGACCTGATAGTTGCCTGAATCAATTTGCGATTTCTCCATTCCATATTTACAATTGTAAAACCACCACGTGCCCGCAAACCACTGACACTGCCGCTTTCCCAAACATCAGGTAAAGCTGGTAGCAAGCTCAAATCCCCGTCTTCACACTGCATCAGCATTTCTGTAATACCGGAAGTACAGCCAAAATTTCCATCAATCTGGAACGGCGGATGCGCATCAAACAAATTATTGTAAGTGCCACCGCCACCTTCATTGGTTCCGACTGGCGTTAATTGGTTTTGAATTAGCTTGTAAGCATGATTGCCATCCAGCATTTTTCCCCACCAGTTTACTTTCCATGCCATGCTCCACCCGGTAGAAACATCCCCGCGTTGTATCAGGGTGTTTTTTGCTGCACTGTACAATTGGGGCGTGCGGTAAGGAGATATTTGATTGGAAGGAAATAAACCATACAAATGTGATATGTGCCGATGATGGTCATACGGATCGTCCACGTCATCCAGCCATTCCTGTAGTTGTCCGTGCTTACCGATATGCATAGGCGCAAGTCTGTTTCTTTTTTCTATAAGTGTGTCAGCAAAAGCCTTGTCTTTATTTAGAATTCTTGCAGCATCAATGGCGGTGGAAAATACATCAAATACTATCTGATTGGTCATCGTTACGCCTGCATCTAATGACGAGCCTTGATGTGCTGCCGGAGCATTTTCCGGCGATTCATCAGGGCAAATTACCAGCCAGTGATACTTAGGATGTTCGATTAAATAATCATTATAAAACATGGCAGCGCCTTTCAATACCCGGTAAACAGAAGTGAGATATTTTTTATCACCATTGTATAAATAATGTTCCCATAAATGCTGACTCAACCAACCGCCACCATTGGGCCATAGCCCCCAGAAAGCGCCATCGACGCCACCGTTTATTCGCCAAATATCTGTATTATGATGCGCCATCCAACCTCTTGCCGCATACATATCTTTTGCTGTTTTTTCTCCGGTGGCTGATAATTCTTTTACCATCTTTATCAAAGGTTCAGTCATTTCTGAAAGATTGGTTTTTTCAGCCGGCCAGTAATTCATTTCTGTATTAATGTTGATGGTGTATTTGCTATCCCATGGCGGATACAATTTATTGTTCCAAAGGCCCTGCAATGTGGCAGGTTGGCCGCCAGGTTGGGAAGATGAGATTAACAGATAGCGGCCAAATTGAAAATACAAGGCAACAAACTGAGGGTCATCGGCTGAATCAAAATTTTTCAATCTTTCATCTGTCGGAAACTTTGCGGCGTCTGTAGTTCCCAAATCAAGTTTTACCCGGTTAAAATATTTTTGATACGCGGCAATGTGAGCAGGTAATATTTGTAAAAATGATTTTTGATATGCTTTGGCAAGAAAAGAATTTGATCTTGCATTTTCATCTCCACTAATGTCATTATAATTATTAAAATTGGTAGCGATTGAAATGTAAATGGTTACTTCATTCGCATTTTTAATAATGAGCGATGTGTCGGTTGATGAAAGAGAACCACCATCCAGTTTGAATTTTGCAATTCCTTTAAATTTTATTTTTCCTTCCACACTTTCATGGTCGATTGTTGTTCCTGTTATTATTAATTCATCGGATGAAGCTTTTATTGTTGCCTTTGGTTGCGGTGTTGAATAGAATGCGGTAAAAGAAATGTTTTTTGGTTTGCTTGCTGTCAGATGCATTACAATCACACGATCAGGAAATGAAGCGATTACTTCTCTTGTATAATTTACATTCCCGATAGTATATATTGTTTTTTGAACAGCTTTTGAAATATCTAATTCCCTGTAATAATTTGTATAATTTTCATGCAGCTTAAACGCCAAATTTAAACTTCCAACCGGCTCAAACATTTGTCCTTGTGAGGTTTTTGCGATGATGGTTTTGTTTGCTAATTTCTCTGCATCTTTTCGTTTCCCATCAAATATCAATTGTCTTATTTCTGCTAAGGAATCCAAACATAAATCATTATCATTTCTATTGGGACTGCCACTCCAAACTGTGTATTCATTCAACTGAATAGTTTCTGTATCGACATTTCCATAAACCATCGCTCCCTGGAATCCATTGCCAAGAGGCAAAGCATTTTCCCAAACATCACCTGATGGTTTGTTGTACCAAAGTTTTAATGAACTGTTTTGTGAAAAACAACTGCCTGATGCAAGCAAAAAAATAATCAATAAATTCTTTCTCACTACTTTTATTTTGTGGTTCGTTTATAGTTATAAATGATGGAATAAGTCCTTTCAGATTCCTGTTTCAAAATCACAATATCCAGTACCAGCGTTATTCATGAGGTGAATATTTCAAATAGATCATTTTTGCTTTTGTTCCCCGGCACCATCGTTACACAGCAGATTGCTATCAGAAATATCGATATAACTATTATTAACTAAAATCAGCTAATGGCGCATTTTATCAAATGTCCCTGATTTATCATTAGTAATTGCTTAAAAAAAATAGCTCTTTTAAGAAAAAAAATGTAATCGGTTACAATTTAGAATTTTTTTTCTATTTTGCATATATATTTTCAGGAATGCATTAAAATTCCCTCATGAATTTTCGGTAATACCGTAATAAATTGGGAGAAATACCTGGAGTTGATCAGAGTCATTGAGTAATATTTTTCTAAAACTAAATTATTTAATTTGAGATTCCGGATTATAAATTTTAAGGGTTTATTGAAATCCATTACATTTACTAATTGCTGGAATAAGTCCTAAATAATGCAGGATATTCGATTTTAGAAGATACGGTATCATTGATGTAAAAAGAGATAGACTGGTTATTCGATATTTCTAACTGCTGTATTTTTAAGAACAGGAATTTTATTAAAACGATTAATAGATTTTTTACATAACTTGAAATTTCTTCAATTCAAATATATAAAGTGGATCACAATATCATTTTTCATTAACAACAAAACAAATAACCATGTCTGTAATCACAGGAAAAAAACAGTTCTTTAAAAACATTCCACAAATAAAATATGAAGGCACAAAAAGCGATAATCCTTTTGCTTTCCGCTGGTATGATGAAAATAAAAAAATAGCAGGTAAAACGATGAAAGAGTTTTTCAAATTTGCCTGCGCTTACTGGCATTCATTCAATGGAAACGGCGCCGACCCTTTTGGTGAACCGACCCATATTTTCCCATGGAATGAAAAAGAAGATCCGATAAAAAGAGCAAAAGACAAAATGGACGCGGCTTTTGAATTCATTACAAAAATGGGTTTGCCTTATTACTGTTTTCATGATGTGGACGTTGTAGATTTTACAAATGATGTAGCAGATAATGAAAAAAGATTAAAAACAATTACTGCTTACGCAAAACAAAAGCAACAGGAGAGTGGTGTAAAATTATTATGGGGAACAGCGAATCTTT
>DATILZ010000466.1:0-11320 GCA_035475995.1 Hanamia sp.
TTTCATTTAATTCTCCTTATGGTGCATGTCCGGTTTGCAAAGGTTTGGGAAATGTTTACCAGGTAAATTTGGATGCCATTATTCCAGATGAAAAATTAAGCATTAACGAAGGCGGAATCGCTCCGCTTGGCGAGGAAAGGGATTCCTATGTTTTTAAACAGGTGCAACAATTAGCCAAAAAAAATAAAATAAGCCTTGATAAACCAATAAAAGATCTTCCCGAAAGCGCTTTAAATCTGATCCTGTTTGGAAATAAGAAGAACAATGATAATGATAATGATAATGAATATACGCAATTTGATTCAGTGAAAATTTCTGATGATAGAGAAGTGCCTTCGGGTGAATACGAAGGCGTTGTAAACATGATAAAAAGGTGGTTTCATTCTGATACCACGAATGAAAGCCTCAGATCGTGGGTTGAAAAATATATGATCCTCGAAAAATGCCCGGGATGTGAAGGAAAAAGATTAAAAAAAGAAAGCCTCTGGTTTAAGGTTGATGAAAAAAATATTGCCGAATTATCAGAAATGGATTTGGTAAAATTGAAAAGCTGGTTTGATGGAATTGAAAGCCGTTTTAATAAAAAACAAAATATCATCGCCCGGGATATTTTGAAAGAAATAAGAGAAAGAATCCAGTTTTTATTGGACGTAGGGCTTACTTATCTTTCTCTGAACCGTCCTTCTAAAAGCCTTAGTGGCGGTGAGTCGCAACGAATCCGGCTTGCCACGCAAATTGGCTCCCAGCTTCAGGGCATTACTTATATATTAGATGAGCCGAGCATCGGGCTTCATCAGCGCGACAATCATCAGCTGATAAATGCTTTAAAAAACTTAAGAGATATTGGAAATAGTGTCCTTGTCGTGGAGCATGACAAAGATATTATGCTCGCCGCCGATTATTTGATCGATATTGGGCCAGATGCAGGAAAACATGGAGGAGAAGTGGTGGCGAAAGGCACTCCCAAAAATTTTCTTAAACTGGATACGCTCACTTCATCTTATTTAAACGGAGACGCGCAGATCACCATTCCAGCAGTAAGAAGAAAAGGAAACGGGCAATCTCTTATATTGAAAGGAGCTTCGGGAAATAATTTAAAAAATGTAACTGCTGCATTTCCTTTAGCAAAATTTATTTGCATAACCGGCGTAAGTGGCAGTGGAAAATCTACATTGATCAATGAAACATTATACCCACTTTTGAGCATACATGCTTATAAAAGTAAAATGGTTCCCCTGCCTTTTAAAAAAATTGAAGGCCTCGAATTTATTGATAAAGTAGTAGAAATAGATCAATCCCCCATTGGCAGAACACCACGTAGCAATCCTGCTACTTATTGTGGCTTTTTTACCGATATCAGAACTCTTTTTGCAGCAATTCCGGAAGCGAAAATAAGAGGATATAAACCCGGCAGGTTTTCTTTTAATGTAAAAAGCGGCAGATGTGATGTGTGCCAGGGAGGAGGAATGAGAACAATTGAAATGAATTTTCTTCCGGATGTTTATGTGAATTGTGAGAAATGCAACGGAAAAAGATATAACCGGGAAACATTGGAAATAAGATATAAAGGGAAATCAATCAGTGATGTACTTGAAATGACAGTTGATGAAGCGGTAGATTTTTTTAAAAATGTTCCTTATTTATACCGGAAAATAAAAGTGCTTCAGGAAGTAGGGCTTGGCTATATCACTTTAGGCCAAAGCGCGGTAACGCTGAGTGGTGGCGAAGCACAACGCGTGAAACTGGCTACAGAGCTGAGCAAAAGAGATACAGGCAAAACATTTTACATTCTCGATGAACCAACTACCGGTTTACATTTCAGAGACATTCAGCATCTTGCTGATGTGTTGAATAAGTTAGTTGACAGGGGAAATACGGTTTTGGTAATTGAGCATAATATGGATATTATCAAAATCGCTGATCATATTATTGATCTTGGTCCCGAAGGCGGCGATGCCGGGGGAAAAATATTATTTGAAGGAACTCCTGAGCAGCTGATCCAAAATAAAAAGAGTTTTACCGGTCAGTTTTTAAAAGAAGAATTGAAGAGCAACAAAAAAGGCAAAGCATCATAATAAATTCTAAAATTTGGTGGTTTCAGGGGTTTACAACGCATGGGATTGCGAGTCGTTTTTTAAAATTACCATATACTTGCGGGAGAGATAAGTACTTTCAAATATAATTGCCTTAAAAAGCACGTGGACAACGCGTTCTGTCTGCCACATTTCTATTATACCCGTTATCATAAATGCGGCCCAGCCGGAATCCCAATTTAAAAAACGTAGTAAAATAGGAATCGTTTTGTTTTGGATTGCCCCTCTGTGTTCCTGGCGAATTCCTTGCTAATCCCGGATTTACGATCGCAAAAACTTTATCAGAAATTTGTCGTGCAATGGCAGCATCTTTTGGCGATAAATATTTATCAAACAGATTAGGATCAATATAAGTCGTGCTTACATCATCGATATAATCTGTAAAAGATTTTCTTAGTAAAATTTCAAAACTCATATTTACCCGGTCAGAAAAATAATATTTTAAACCAACGCCCATTGGAATATTTATTTGTGAAAGCGAATATTCTTTTCTATGCGGATATTCTGGAAAACCTTCACCTTCTGTGTGGAGCGGACGCAAATAATACCATGTTTTTTTGCCATTTGCATCTGTAAGTGATCCCTGTGGATTAAAATGAAAATAACCTACTCCAATAACACCGTATGGAGTGAGTCGTGGCTTATAATCAGGATCTTTTTGATTCAACAAAATCAATGGAAAAACCTCTGCGGCTATATAAGCTTCGAATACATTGGAGCGGAAATCAAGATTGCGTTGCTTTCTATACAATTCATCGCGTCCTTTTGTATCAATAAGATTGTCTTCACCCGATATTTTTCCATATTGAGCGGCGGCCCGGATTCCAAGCCATTCATTTGGATATAATGTTGCAAAAGCGCCGGTCATTAATTCAGTAAGGGGTAAATTCAGATCCTTTATAAACCGCTTCCCTTTTCCCTGATGTCCTCCCAAATCGCCCAAAAAAAATGACGGACCAATATTAAATCCAACTTCAAACCTTGCTTTTTCATTTCCAATAATTAAAGATTGAGAATTACTCTTTTTTGAAAATAAAAAGGTAAATGCAAATAGTATGAAACACGTGAGCCACAAAAAGTGTAAACGTTTTTTCAAAGCAGGTTAAAGTTGTTTTCGTTATTTGATTAAAATTAGATTTGGCTTAAAAAAATTATTTAAGCAACTAATCCATAACGGCATACTTTACTGCTTTATTGCATTTATCATGCTTTCATTCTTTTTATCATGCAAATATGTTCTATCCCATCTTCCAGGTAAATTTCTCCTTTTTGAACAAAAGAAAAAGATTCGTAAAAACGTTTCAAATAAAGCTGGGCGCTTATTCTGATCGTTGTTTCTCCAAACAACTCCTCTATTTTTTCGATTGAACGCTGCATCAGTTCTTTTCCAATATTTTGTCTGCGTGCAGATGGAGCTGTAAGAACACGACCAATGGATGCGGCATCCGGATGATAAATTCCCTTATCAAATAAACGGGTATAAGCCACCAGATTTTCTCCATTCCATCCACAAAGATGCCACGCTTTCACATCTTTACCATCACAATCCTGGTAAACACAATTTTGCTCTACAATAAAAACTTCATTTCTTAATTGAAGAATTTTATAAATTTCCAGATTTGAAAAATCTGAAAAAAATTTGCACTCCCAGGTAATCATGATTTTGCTGTGTTTAAGATGGTTTACGGTGTTTAGAAAGTTTAGTGGAATTTAGAATATCTATAGTTTAGAGGGGTTTCTTTATACATTTTTTTTCCCTCAACAGTAAACGAACAAATAACATCAATTGCTATTTTACCTGATTAAAAAACTATTGAAATCGGCACTGTCACCATAAAAGACATTAAAATCAACCGGAGTGGTGATTCCATCTACACGCCCTTTTTCACTGTGTTGCCAAATTAACCAGTTTTTTTCAATACGTGGTTTATCGGGTTGCAAATAATGCGCAATCCACAAAGGATATTCTTCAAATCCATTTTGAAAATACCGTTCATAAAAATCAATATTTGTATAGATCACCGGTTTTACTCCATATCTGTTTTCAACTGCATCCAGCCATACTTTTACCCCTTTTTGCATCTCGCTCACAGAAACGCCATGACTTTTTTCCACATCCAGAACCGGCGGCATATCGCCTGTTTTTAAATTTACAATCTGCATAAAATTATCGGCCTGTTTTTTTGCATTTCTATTAGACACAAAAAAATGATACGCTCCTTTGGGAATATTCTGCTCTTCAGCCTCTATCCAGTTTCTTCTGAATTGCGCATCTACAATACTCGTTCCTTCGCTTGCTTTTATAAAAACGAAGCCGATTTTTATTCCTTTCTCCTCCATGTTTTTCACTTCTTTCCAATTGATCGTGCTTTGATATTTACTTACATCGATGCCATGGATTTCATATCCGGGCGGAATATCAATCTGGAAGCCTGGATAAAATATCTCAGGTGGAGCAATAAAAAAATGGACTACATAATAAAGAGTAATGATGATCAGGCATAGCCAAAAAAATATTTTAAAAAATGAATGCGAAGAACGTTTCTTTTTTCGTGTCACAAGAGATTTTGCTTAATGATTGATGCAATAATATTTACTACATCACGATTTTTTGTGCAAACTTACCATCATTATTATTATTGAAACGTGATAAAAAACAGGTCTCCCGTTTTTATTCCTTTGCAAATTCTTACTTACTATAAATTTTTGAAAATACAAATGCCACTTATTTCTTGCTTTACTGCTTTTTTAAAAGCAAACTGAATTAAATTTTTTTTAGAAAAAGAAAAATACTTCTAAATCGCCTTCATTTTTATTTTAAAACCGAACTTTTTTCCCTTAAAAAAATGTTATCATAAAGAATATTTATCAACAAATGAAATGTTTTTTGCTGTTAAAATTACTGAATATAAAAAACATAAGCTCTTGATTAAAAGATATTTACAAAAAAAATTAAGCCTTTGCTCACATTTCTTTTTAACACCCGGTTAACCCAAAAGCTTGCATTTTAAAAGTTTGTAAGCTAAGTTTGCACGATTCTTGCAATTATTCATAAACTCAAAAAATATAGCACTACATAAAACTCATTCTTTTTTTATAAACTATAACTAAAGACCCATTTACAAACAAGCGTTTTTAATAACGTAATAATTATTTGACTCGAAAAAATTCTAAATGAAAACTATTCAATCAAAGAGCTTATTATCGTTGATTATAATTTTTTTTATAATTGGCTTTAGCACCTCGGCAAAAGAACTTATCGGTTATAGCGTAGAAAATTATTCAGATTCTACGCTTGATTCTATCAATCCAAATATTCATCTTAAAAGCACATTGGTTAAAAATCCCGATTGGGTTGTTTATCCCGTGAGCCTTCAGGAACATCGCGATGAAAGCAAAGAATATGTAAAACACTATTCTAAAAACGAACGCAGTTATATCATTTATATGTTTAACCGTGGCAAAAATTATTTCCCCAAAGCAGCGGATATTTTTGATAAATACGATGTGCCGGATGAATTTCAAATGCTTCCTGCACTGGAATCTAATTTCAATCCCAATGCCGTTTCAAATGCAGGAGCAGTCGGCTATTGGCAGTTTATGGGCGAGCTGGCATCCGAATATGGACTGAGCATCAGCCGTAAAAATGATGAAAGAAAAAATTTTATAAAATCTACTACAGCCGCAGCAAAATTTTTCCGTGATCAGTTGAATGCTTTTAACGATGACATCCTGCTTGCCGTTGCAGCTTTCAATTGTGGTCAGGGCCGTGTAAATTCTGCAATAAAGAAGAGTTCAAAATCAAATCCTGATTTTTGGGACATCAAACAATATCTGCCAAAAGAAACAAGAATATTTGTAATGAAATTTATTTCGCTTAATGTAATTGCTGCCAATTATGATAAGTTTATTAATCACAAATTAAATTTCAATGAGCCGCCTTTAATCCAGCTGGCGCTTACAGATTCTTCCCAAAAGGATAACTCCCTGACGAAAAGTTCTTTGTAAATCATCTTATTTATAAAAAAGAACCTTCCTGCTTTTTACTAAATCAGGAAGGTTTTTTTTTCTTGTTATTGATAATTCCAAATAACCCTCTCGCTTTATTACCTTTGACAAATGCCACAATTGAATTACAATGACAGCATCAATTTTTTATCCAAGCTTACCCTCCGGAGAATTTGGAATGCTGCGAAAGTTTTTTCAAGTTACCAGGTAACGAGATTGATTAAAAAGCCCGTGCAATGGGGATTGCCTGTTTCTATTTCCTTTGAACCGACTACCTCCTGCAATCTGAAGTGCCCGGAATGCCCGAGTGGTTTGAGAGAATTTACAAGGCCGCGTGGCATGTTGAAAAAAGATTTCTTTTTTCAAACGATTGATGACATTTATAAAGACATTTTATATCTCATTTTTTATTTCCAGGGCGAACCATATCTGAATAAAAATTTTTTAGAAATGGTTTCCTATGCGTCTTCAAAAGGCCTGTACACAGCCACATCTACCAATGGACATTTTCTTACAGATGAAGTAGCCAGGAAAACGGTAGAAAGCGGTTTAGACAGATTGATCATTTCTCTTGATGGAACAACGCAGGAAGTGTATGAACAATACCGGCGTGAAGGAAATATCGAAAAAGTAATTGAAGGCGCGCGGAATATCGTGAAATGGAAAAAGGAATTAAAGAGCAAAACGCCTTTTGTGTTTTTTCAATTTTTGGTAGTGCGGCCAAATGAACACCAGATAGAAGATGTAAAAAAACTGGCTGCAGAAGTTGGAGTAGATGAGGTTCGTTTCAAAACAGCGCAGATTTATGATTATGAAAATGATCCAAACAAATTAATTCCAAAAAATGAAAAATTCAGCCGCTATAAAAGAAAAGAAGGAAAGACCGTTGCAAAAAATAAATTGCAAAATCATTGCTGGAAACTGTGGCAGGCAAATGTAATTACCTGGGACGGAATGGTGGTTCCCTGTTGTTTTGATAAAGATGCCACTCATCGTTTGGGCAATTTAAAAAATGAATCTTTCAAAGATATCTGGCACAATAAAAATTACAAAAAGTTTCGTAAAGACATTACTACAAGCCGAAAAAACATTGATATCTGTGCAAATTGCAGTGAAGGGTTAGGGGTTTGGAAAAAATAAAATTATCGAAAATTTGTAATCCATCTTTTATCTAAATGTTACAAACCATATAGATTTAAAAACCTCATACTCTTTGTAACTTTGCAGGCTATGCATTACGCCTCAGTAGAAAATCTCAGTAAATCTTTTGGGATAAGAAATCTTTTTAAAAACATCAGTTTTCATGTAGAAGAAGGAGATAAAATTGCTTTTGTTGCGAGGAACGGCAGCGGCAAGTCCACTCTTTTAAAAATAATTGCCGGATATGATACGCCGGATTCCGGAACGGTTTGGATCAATAAAGAAGTAAAAGTAATCATGCTTCAGCAGGACACTGCTTTTGAAAATGAAAGAAGCATTTGGGATAATATTTTAAACCTCGACAATCCGGTTGTACGCCTGGTAAAAGAATATGAAATGCTGCTGGAAGAAAATTCACAAAATGAAGAACGTATCAGTGAGCTTATTTCAGAATTAACAGAAGCGAATGCATGGAGTTTTGAAAGTGATCTGAAACAGATCCTGGGTAAATTAAATCTGCATCATCTGAACGAGCCGGTAAGAAACCTGAGTGGCGGCCAACGAAAAAGAGTAGCGCTGGCGCAGGCTTTGATTGATGCACAACTACATGAAGGAAAGTGTTTGCTGATACTGGATGAACCTACGAATCATTTGGATGTAGAAATGATTGAATGGCTCGAAAACTTTTTGGCAAGCAATAAAAGCACCTTATTACTGGTAACGCACGACCGTTATTTTCTGGATACAGTTTGCAATGAGATCCTGGAATTAGACGATGAGAAATTGTATGTTTATAAAGGTGACTATGATTATTTTGTAGAACAAAAATCACTACGCCAGGAAGTGCAGCAAAGTGAATTATTCAAGGATAAAAATATTTTCAGAAAAGAACTGGAATGGATGCGTAAGCAACCAAAAGCGCGTACCACAAAATCGAAAAGCCGCCAGGATGCTTTTGTTGAAGTGCAGGAAAGGGTAAACCAGAAAAAAGAAGTTGCAGAAGTTTCGTTACAAATGAAGATGACCAGAATGGGGGGAAAGGTTCTGGAGATGAAAAAAGTATATAAATCTTATGGCGATAAAGTAATCATGAAGGGATTTGATTATACTTTTAAAAAAGGAGAAAGGATTGGAATTGTGGGAAAAAACGGAACCGGTAAATCTACTTTTTTAAAAGTGGCGCTGCAGATTATTCCGCCCGACAGCGGAAAAATAAATCATGGCGACACAATCGTTTTTGGAAATTTTGCACAGGAAGGATTGCAATATAAAGAAGACAAAAGAGCGATAGAATACGTAAAAGATTTTGCCGAATTTTTTCCTTTGGCTGATGGAAGCAAGATCAGTGCATCACAATTTATGGAAAAATTTGGCTTTACCGCACAACAACAATTTACGCCTTTAAGCAAATTAAGCGGTGGTGAAAAAAGGAGATTGCATTTGCTTAGTATTCTATTTAAAAATCCTAATTTTTTAGTTCTGGATGAGCCTACAAACGATTTGGATTTGCAAACTTTAAGAACACTGGAAGAATTTTTGCAGGACTTTCCGGGTTGCATTTTAATTGTTAGTCACGACCGTTATTTTATGGATCGGCTCGTGGATCATCTTTTTGCTTTTGAAGGAAACGGAGAAATAAAAGATTTTCCGGGAAATTATACTCAATACAGAGTGTGGAAACAATTGGAAGAAAATGCAGAAGGCAAAATGCAAAAGGCAGAGGGCGAAAAGCGGAAAGAGGAAGGCGTAACGCTCAAAGCTGAAAGCAGTGAAAAGCAGAAACTTTCATTCAAAGAAAAGACCGAATTTGAAAAATTAGAAAAAGAAATTGCTGAACTGGAAAAAGAAAAAAACTTGTTGGAGGTAAAACTGAATAATGGATCAATGGATTTTGAAAAGCTGCAGGAAACATCAGAAAGGATCAGCGAGATCATCGTACTTCTGGATAAAAAAGAAATGCGTTGGCTGGAATTGAGTGAGAGAGCGGATTTGTGAGCTGGAGAGGTTTTAGGTATGAGGTTTTAGGTATGAGGTAATACAGTAAAACAACAAATACTGCGAATTTAAATTTTAAAATATTCTGCCTGAATGTAAATAATTATGGATGGAATCTTTAAGTTCATAAGAAAAAACAAAGCAATGAAAAACTGGTTTGCATCTGATCGGGTTTTTAATTCACTTTATCCTGAGCCAATCCAGGAAGTGGCAGAAAAACATTGGACGCCACTTGCTGTTGCCGAAAAAGCGGCTGCATTCCTGGCTGCTTCTCCTGATGCAAAAGTTTTAGATATTGGCAGCGGTTCAGGCAAGTTTTGTTTGACTGCCGCTCACTTCCATCCGCTTTCACTGTTTTATGGAATTGAGCAGAGAGCCAACCTGGTAGCGCTTTGCACCGATTTGGCAGAAAAATTAAAACTTCAAAACGTTTTTTTTATCTGTGATAATATTACCAATATCGATTTTGCCGCTTATGACTCATTTTATTTCTATAATTCATTTTATGAAAATATAACCGGCACTCAAAAAATTGATTTCAATGTAAAATATTCAGAAGAATTGTACAATTACTACAACCGCTATTTATTCAAGCAACTGGCAAAAAAAACTGCAGGAACAAGGCTCGTAACTTATCACAGTTTTGGCAGTGAAATTCCTTCTGAGTATGAAGTGGTACACACCGATTACAATGAGTTTTTAAAGTTCTGGGTTAAGGTGTAGATGACTCGAAAAATTAAATGATGCGTATTTTCAGAAAAATAATCAATGCGACTTATCCGCTTCGAATGGGAATATCGAAACTAACCGGCATGGGTATCCGGATTTATAAAAATGAAAAAAAAGCATCTGCTAAAGAAAGTTTTTATTCATTAAAAGCAATGTTAATTACCGGCGAAGAAATTCAGTTTGACCGCTATAAAAATAAAAAAGTTTTAATAGTAAATCTTGCAAGTGAATGTGGATTTACCCCCCAATATGGGCAGCTTGAAAAATTGTATAAAGAAGGCGAAGAGCTTGTTGTACTTGGCTTTCCGGCAAATAATTTTGGAAAACAGGAGCCAGGCACTGATGTTGAGATCAACAACTTTTGCAAAATAAATTATGGCGTTACTTTTCCGGTATTTAAAAAGAACGATGTAAAAGGCAATTCAAAACAAACGGTTTATCAATGGCTGACTGATAAAAATAAGAACGGATGGAACGATATTGAACCGGAATGGAATTTTTATAAATATCTGGTTGATGAAAATGGAAATTTATCGGAAGTATCTTCATCTTCGGTTTCGCCGTTAAATATTTCTTTTTAAGTAATAAGGGCATCTTTAAGCCAAACCCAATCTTATTTTTAAAACAGGAATTTGAATTATTTCTTTGTTTACTGTAAAACAAATTCCTGTTTTAAAAACTGAAAACTTCTCTATTGTTATTAGGATTTTATCAAACAGTTTTATTTCCTCCAAAAAATCCACCGAATTTTTCTTTAGCAAATTCTTCGATTTTTTCTCCTGTTGTGCCGGGAACAAAATCTGAAATAGTATCGAGAATATTACCGCTATTTGCTGTGGTAGCTTGCGTTTCAGCCGGAGTTGTTCCTGGAGCTGATGGCGTTGTTCCTGATTGAAAAAGATTATCTACAGCTCCAGCCACCATTGGAAATTTTTCTTTGATATATCCGGTAATGGTATTTAAAACCCCGCGGGATTGTTCAGGAGTAAGGCCGTGAATGTTTTGCAATTTTTGAATTAACTCTTCCATTTCATCTGTTTTTTAGATTATAAAATTTGAGTACCACAAAGTAACGTTTTTAATGAAAGATATTTTTCAAATATTTGTTTCAAATATGAACAAAACTTCTCAAGGGTTTATTTCTAAAGATTGAGAATTATTTATAAAAAATGTGCTGCAACATCATTTACTTTTGCACGCGTGAAAAGAAAAAAATTCATTTTAGAAAAAATTCCGGTAATTGGATATGCGGCAGAAGGAAAATCGCTGGCCCGCGTTGAAGGGAAAGTAATTTTTATTGAAGGCGCAGTTCCCGGCGATGAAGTAGATGTATTAATTACGAAAAATAAGAAAGA
>DATILZ010000467.1:0-16448 GCA_035475995.1 Hanamia sp.
ATGACCTATGTAATAAGAAGTAAAAAACCTGGTTTTGTCTCTTTAAACGGCGCAGCCTCCAAAAAATTTAATAAAGGCGACAGGATCCATGTGCTTGCTTTTGGATATTTCGATTCTGAAAAAGAAGCAAAAGATTTTCAACCAACCATTGTTCATGCCGATGAAAATAACCAATTGAAGGAAGTAAAAAAATATACTTTTTAGAAGCAAATTAGTTTGAAAAAATTAAGCAAAAAAATCAGCAACTGGCAACACTGGCCTTTCCTTCCATTCTACTTTCCTGTTTCATTTATATGGCTTTGGTATTGCATCAGAAGCCGCTCTTTATGGTTTTTCAGCACGTCTAATCCGACCCTCACTTTTGGCGGATTTGAAGGCGAAAGCAAAGATGAAATGTACAATCTTTTGTCGCCGGAATATTATCCGGATACGGTTTATATCAATCCAAAAAAAACTTTCAATGAAGTGCGTGGGATTGTAAAAAAACATTCTTTTTCCTATCCGCTCATTGTAAAGCCAAATGTAGGAATGGCGGGAATTTTATTCAAAAAGATTGACAACGAAAGCCAACTTGAAATTTATCATCAGTTGGTTCCGGCCGATTATATAATCCAGGATTATGTAGATTATCCTTTTGAGGTAAGTGTTTTTTACCATCGGCATCCTGAAAATAAAACGGGGAAAATCTCAGCATTTTTTTCTAAAAAACTGCCCTCAATAAAAGGTGATGGCTTTTCTTCAATAAAAGAACTGGTAAACAAAAACAAACCGGAAATCAAAGAAGAAATAAATAAACTTTCAGCCGGAAAACTGGAAAAGATTTTAGCAAAAGACGAAGTTTTTTATTTGTCGTTTGTGGGTAACCGTTATCATGGAACCACCTTTCACGACTTATCATGTTTAATTGATCATGCATTGCTTAAAGTATTCGATAAGATCAGCCTTACAAATGAATTTTATTATGGCCGTTACGACATAAAATGCCAGTCAATTGAGGATTTAAAAAAAGGAAAAAACTTTTCAATTCTTGAATTTAATGGAGCCGGTTCTATTCCCAATCATATTTATACAGAAAAGTATCACCTTGGAGAAGCATACAAAGAGATCCTCAAACACTGGAAGGCATTATATGAAATCAGCGATTATAATCACAAAAAAGGACTGCCGTATTGGGGGTTTTCAAAAGGTTTGTTTTTTTTAATGAACGCAAAAAAGCATTTCAGATTTTTAAAAAAATGTGATGAAAAGATTACTCAAAAGATGGAAGCAACAAGATAAGATCGTTACAGTAAACAGACTTTTAAGCACGATTTCTCTTTTCTAAAAAATCCAAACAAAAAAGATCTTCTTTTTACTCAAAATATTGAACCATTTTTTCTTTGATCATTGCCGGCATTTCCACACGTTTCATCGTCTTTGCATCCATAAAATATAACGTTACATCACCCACATTCAACAATTCATTTTTTTCATTAAAAATCTCACTATGGAAAACAATTTTATGATGCAAAGGCATTTCTTTTACTGTGGTAACAACGGTTATCAAATCATCATACAACGCAGGCCTGATAAATTTGCTATGAATTTCTGTAACCGGCATTATCACTCCGGTAGCCTCCACTTCTTTATACGTCAACCCGAGGCTACGCAAGGCTTCGGTTCTCCCAATTTCATAAAATTGAGCATAATGCCCGTGATACACTAATCCCATCTGATCAGTGAGTGCGTAATGAATTCTTATTTGGGTTTTAGATGTAAACAAAATGCTGGTTCGAAAAGTTTGTGATTAGATAGTTTAGATGAATTTAGATGGATTAGAAGAGTTTGAAGAGTTTAGATGGTTTAGAAAAGTTTGTGTACATCTTATCGTTCGAATTTGTTACACCCGTTACCTCATACCTGATACCTCATACCTTCCCCTATTTCCCCATCATTCCATCAACACTTATCCTTCCTGCGCCGCACAATAAAATAGTAAGTGTAGCAGCGAGATATACCATTCCTCTTTCACCTTCGGCAAATATATGCCCGTTGGACGCAACGAATACAACCACTGCCATTCCAATAATAATGGGAATGCATGCTAATCGGGTAAATAAACCCAGAATCAATAGTATTCCACAAATTAACTCAGCAAAAATAATCAGCGTAAGAGAAGCTGTAGAACCGAGATGCATAAAATTTATAAACTTATATCTAAGCGTATTGAACTTTATCAGTTTGGCATATCCATGACTTGCCAGTAATAATCCGGTGGCGATTCTTAAAATAAGCATTCCTAAATTGAAAGCTCCGGTGGAATATTTTGTCGAAAAGAATTTACTCATATTTTATTTTACAATTGTATTAACAAAGATTTGTGCAATTTAAAGTGTTTTTATTTTCGTTCAAATATTTTTGATAAAGTGATTACTGGAATGGTGTTTGTACTTTTGCGCGAAGTAAAAATTTCTTTTCCGGATTACAACGATTTGTTTTTTTTTTAATTCAATGATGCAAAAATTAAAATCCTAAAATTGATGACGCGTTTCTTTCTTCCGATTGCACTTCTGCTACTTTCTGTGTCCTGTTTTTCGCAAGCCAATTACAATGTAACAGATCCGGAAAAAAACTTTAAAACAGCAAGAGAATATTTTATTAAAGGAGAATATACCCTTGCCTATCCTTTGCTGAAACCTTTACTGGATAAGTATCCTGACAATACAACAAGCAGTCATGCTTATTTAAACCAGGATATAGAATATTTTTTGATCGTGTGTGAATTAAAACTGAACCAGGAAATTGCTGAAGACCAGGCAAAGCGTTTTATTGATGCGGCAAATAATGAACCTCGTCAGCAATTGATGAGCTTTCACCTCGCCCAATATTATTTTACAAGAAATGATTATGCCCGCGCTATAGTTTATTATGAAAGAGCAGGCTATAATAATTTGAGTAATGAGGAAATTGCAGATGCTAAATTTGAGCTCGCTTATTCTTATTTTAATGTAGATAGATTTGATGAGGCCAAACCTTTGTTTAATGAAATTCATCAGCTTCCGGATAATAAATATTATTACGATGCCAACTATTATTATGGCTTTATAAGTTACCGGGATCATGATTATAACAATGCATTAAGTTCCTTTCAAAAAGTAGAATCTATCCCAAAATACAGAGGCCTTGTTCCTTATTATATTGCGCAGATCTATTATTTCCAGGGCAATGAAGACAAAGCATTGCAATATGGAGAAAGTAAACTTTCACAAAATGATGTTTATTACAAAAAAGATTTGAGCCTTCTCATGGGACAGATCTATTTTGAGAAAAAACAGTTTGCAAAAGCATTGCCTTTGTTAGAATCTTATGTAAAAAACACTGATAAAGTTTCTAAAGAAGTAATGTATGAACTGAGCTATTGTTATTATGACGCAAACCAGGTTCAGAAAGCGATCGAAGGATTTAAACAACTGAGTAATGAGAAAGATTCTTTAGGGCAGAATTCCATGTATTTGCTCGGCGATCTTTATTTAAGAACCGGTCAGAAAGAGAATGCGAGAAATGCCTTTCTATACAGCGCCGAAAACAGCAGCAATAGAAAACAACAGGAAATCTCAAGGTTTAATTACGCGAAACTTTCTTATGAATTAGGATATCAGGATGTTGCTTTAAGTTCCATGAATAAATTTCTGGACCTCTACCCCACATCTGTTTATGCCAATGAAGGAAAAGAAATCATCATCAACCTTCTGGCCAATACAAATAACTATGCCGAAGCATTGTCATTGTATCAATCCTTTGGAAAACCCACTCCGACGATGCAGAGAATTTATCCAAAAATACTTTTTGGCCGTGCTACACAATACATTAATGATCAGAAATTAAATGAAGCAGATAATTTATTAAATCAAATCATTAAAGATCCGAATGCCGCTGCCGTACTGCCTTTTGCTAATTTCTGGAAAGCAGAAACGGCCTATAGGCTTAACCGTTATGATGAAGCAGTTAAATACATGAATGATTATTTGCAATACGGCGGCATACAAGGCGAAGCCAATCCCACAAATGCAAAATATGTTCTTGGCTATAGTTATTTAAACCTTGAAAATTATGCACAGGCATTGGCTAATTTTAAATCAGTGGCTCCAAAAATCTCATCACAAAGTTCCACATTAGAACAGGATGCTTACGTAAGAACCGCTGATTGTTATTTCATGCAAAAAAATTACAGTACAGCAAAAAGCATGTATCAAAATGTAATTGACAACGGATTGTCGCAAAGTGATTATGCTTTATATCAGGTTGCCTTGATCAATGGAATAAATAATCCTGCCGAAAAAATTAAAACGTTCAACACGCTTACACAGCGTTATCCGCAAAGCGATCTTGTAGCAGAATCATTCATGCAGATCGCAAATGCATATATGTTGCAGGAAAATTTCAGAGATGCAATTCCCTATCTTAATAAAGTATTAGACATTAAATCTGCAGCAAGCCAATATCCGAAAGTTTATTTAAAGCTTGGTCTTGCAAATTATAATCTCAATAATAATGACGAGGCCTTAAAAGATTATCAAAAGCTGATAACCCTTTATCCACAATCAGATGAAGCAAATGAAGCGCTCGACAATTTGAAAAATATTTATGTTGAAATGGGCAAGCCAAATGACTATGTTTCTTTTGTTCAAAAAACCGGAAAAGTCATTAGCATTTCAGAAGCCGATTCAATTACTTATGCCGCGGCAGAATTGCAGTATAGCAATAACGATTGTGCTTCGGCAATTAATTCTTTTAATAATTATCTTACTAAATATCCTCAGGGCGCTTATACTTTAAATGCCAACTTTTACAAAAGTGAATGTTATTCAAAAAGCAAAGACTGGCAAAATGCAGTAAGCGGTTACCAGGCAGTGGTGAATCAGGGTAATAGCCCGTTTGCTGAAAGAGCGGCTTTGGCGGTATCGAGGATTTTCTATTTTGAATTAAAAGATTATCAGCAATCCACAGTTTATTTCACGAAGCTGCTCGAATTGGCAACTACTCCTGAAAATACTTTGGAAGCATTGCGTGGATTGGTAAGAAGTTATTATCAGACAAAAAATTTCGCGGAGGCAAACACGACGGCGAAAGAATTACTGACCAAAAAAGGAATCAGCACTGATGACAAAGCAATTGCAAACCTGGTTCTGGGAAAATCATTACAGGCAAATAATCAATACGATGAAGCAATTGCAGCATTCAAGCAGGTTTCAGCGGTTAATAAATCGGAATGGGGCGCAGAAGCACGGTATGAAACCGCCAATTGTTATTACACGTTAAATCAACTTTCTACTGCCGAAAAAGCAGCGCTGGATGTAATAAAAGTTACAGGCTCCTATGATTATTGGGTTGCAAAAGCCTACATTTTGTTAGGTGATATTTATTTAAAAGAGAAGGATTACTTTAATGCAAAAGCAACGTATAAAAGTGTAGCGGATAACGCCACCATTCCTGATTTGAAGAAAGAAGCGCAGGATAAATTGGCAGCAGCAATTAGCGAAGAGCAACAGAATTCTAAAGTACAAACTGCACCATCAAACAGCAAATAAAAAATTAAAAGCAGAAACAAAAAATGATGATGAAAAAATTGGTTATGAAAAATTCTTTCAATAAAATAATTTTTATTTTGCCGCTGTGTTTTTTATTTATTCAAAGCAGAGCGCAGGATACAACGAGAAGGCAAACGATCGAAATTACTTCTTCTTACAAACCTTCATTACGCAATACGGTGAAGATAAATTTGTATGCTTCTCCGATCACAGCAGACACTTCACGTCCACGGCTTGCTTACTCTATTCCGCCTGAAAACTTATTTTTCTCATACCAGCCCGTTTCATTAAAACCACTCGCTTTGCAAACGGATACCACTTTAAAATTGGGTGATAGAAATCAGTTGAAGGTTGGTTACGGAAATTTGTCAACTCCCTATATTTCAGGAGCGTTTAGTTTTGGTGATGGGAAACACAATCTTGCAAATGTTTATGGTGATTATATTTCTTCAAGAGGAAAAATTCAAAACCAGGATTTCAGTGAAATGAATGTAAAAGGAACAGGAAGCATTTTTTCTGCAAAGAATGAAACCTATGCTGGTGTTGCTTTTGCACAGCATGAATATTATCAGTATGGCTATAATCACGCAATCGACACATTTGCAAAATCAGACATCAGGAGGAGTTACCAGGACTTTTCTGTAAATGTTGGTTTTAGAAATATAGTGAATAACGATTTGGGAATCAATTACGATCCGCATCTGGAAGTGCATGAATTTTCAAGAGAAAACAAAGCGAGTGAAACCACGTTAATTCTCAATCTACCGGCAGAAAAAAGATTTTCTGATGCCGTTTCTATAAAGGTGGCGGCTCTTGGAAATTTCAATAAATACCAATTAAAAAATTCAGATTCTTCTGTTGTCAATAATTTATTTCAGCTCGCTCCCGAACTGGTTTATTACAGCGACAGGTTTACGTTTCATGGCGGTGTAACACCTTCCTGGAATAATAATACTCTTGCTGTGTTGCCAAACATTTATGCAGAAGCACAATTGCAACAAAGGGTTTTGATGATCCAGGCCGGCTGGGTTGGCAGATATATTTCAAACAGCTTCCGCACATTAAGTGGTGAAAATCCTTACATGCAGGATCCTGCCTTCCTCAATAATACAAAAGAAATTCAATACTATGGCGGTATCAAAGCTACTGTTGGTAAGCATTTCAGCTTTAATGCAAAAGCAGCAGTCATTTCTTACACGGATATGCCACTGTTTGTAAACGATACTGCTTCAGGAAAAAGCTTTGCGCTGGTAAATTCCAGTAAGTTAACCAATTTTCAAATTCATGGTGATATGAATTTTATCAGCCAGGACAAATTTACGCTCACCGGCGCATTGGACCTAAACAGTTATACCGGGGTGCATGATCAGGCAAAAGCCTGGGGATTATTTCCTTTGAAATTAACAGGTTCTCTGCGGTGGAATGCGTTTCAGCAGGTTTTATTGAAAGCGGATCTAGTTGCATTTTCCGGGGCAAAAGCATTAATTAAAGATCCCGGTAATGCTACAAAAACAATAGAAAAAAATATGAAAGGTGGCACGGATCTAAGCGCAGGCGCTGAATTCAAATTGAATAAAAAATTCAGTGTTTGGCTTGATTTCGACAATCTTCTCAACAGCCAGTATGAGCGTTGGAATAATTATCCTGTTTATGGCTTCCAGGTTATCGGTGGCATTCTTGTTCATTTTTAAAAATTAATTTAAAAATCTATTTAAATAAAATATAGATATTTGTTCTCATGCAGGATCTGATTACCTCATATATTATTCAATCAAAAGAATGCAAACTTGCTGAAGTGGGAAAATTTGCAAAGACCATAACCCATGCTGAACAGGATATTGCCAACAAACAAATCTCACCTCCGGTCACCGAAATTCTTTTTACAGCAAGAGAAGAAAAGATATCTGATGGATTGATAAAATATATTGCCGATAAAAAAAAAATGGACACTTCTGAAGCGCTCCCATTAATTAAAAAATGGTGTGCAGAGACGAAAGCTAAACTAAGGAACGGTGAAGAGATTGCTTTACAGCCTTTGGGCATTTTAAAGAAAGGCGCATTGGGAAATATATTATTTCAGGCTGAAAATAAGGTAGCTTTTTTTGCCCCGGTTGCCGCCGAAAGAGTTATTCATAAAAATACTGACCATGCAGTGTTGGTTGGCGACAGGGAAACGACTTCCTCTGTAATGAATCAATTTTATACTGCAGAGGAAACAGAAACAAAAAGCAATGCATGGAAGATCTTCGCGATCATTCTTTTGGTGGTTGCTTTAGTGCTCCTATTCTTTTATTTTTACGGATATCCTGTTTCTGTATCGTCTTTCGGGAATCATATGAAAGTGGTACCACAAACGTCAGCCGCTACCTATTCAATACAATAGTTTTAACCTCAATTATCCTGTTAACTTATATAAAATGATTGTCTATAGATCATGCCCTGATTGTGGTGATACCAATATTTTCAAAGTTCTTTCAGCAAAAGATTATACGGTTTCTGATGAAGAATTTGAAATTTGGGAATGTAAAAATTGCACCCTCCGGTTTACTCAAAATATTCCTGAAGAGGAAAATATTGGAAAATATTATCAGTCTGAAAGCTATATTTCTCACAGCGATACGTCAAAAGGATTGATCAACAATTTGTATCACAAAGTGAGAAAAAGAACGCTGCACCAAAAAAAGAATTTGATTGAAAAAACTACCGGTAAAAAAAACGGAAGAATCCTGGATGTTGGCGCAGGAACAGGTGCTTTTTTAAATATAATGAAACAGGCAAACTGGAATTGCGCGGGAATAGAGCCAGACAAAACTGCGCGGGAAAAAGCTTTGGAGCTTTATGGAATTCATTTGGAGGCAGCCGAAAAAATTTATTCACTTCCTTCTGGAAGCTTTGATGCCATTACTTTATGGCATGTTCTGGAACATGTGCACGAATTGCATAAATATGTAGCGCAGTTAAAAAATTTATTATCCCGGGAAGGCAAACTATTTATTGCAGTTCCAAATTATACATGCGCAGATGAGAAAATTTATGATAAATATTGGGCAGCTTATGATGTGCCACGGCATCTTTACCATTTTTCGCCAAAGGCAATGGAAAAGCTTTTAACTACTCATGGATTAAAGATTGAAAAAATGAAGCCAATGTGGTACGACAGCATATATGTGAGCATGCTGAGCGAAAAATATAAAACCGGTGATCCACATCCGGTAAAGGCTTTTATCAATGGAATAATATCCAACCTTGAAACAGTTTCCGATCATTCAAAATGCAGTTCCTTGATTTACATTGCTTCTGTGAGATAAAAGTTTCTCTTCGTATTTTATTTAACAGTAAACGGGCAAATAACTCCTTTTCCTGCTTTTTATTTTCAGTATTCAGGTTCAAAAACGAAAGCCCTTTTACATCATTTTGAATGAGTGGTTACAGAACCCGCGCCATCACTATTTTTCTCCCAGGTATCATATTGCTTTGTACTGCTTCCCAGCCTGTTTGGATTGTAAGGATCAGTGGGTGGTATTGAAACCCTTTGTTGTGTTTGAGGCTGTGGAGCTGCTGGTTTTTCAATAGCTGTAACTGGTGCTTCTTTGGTAGTTGTATCTGGCGTGGCTACCGGCGCTACCGGCTGCGAAATTACCGGCGGTGCAATAGCGGATGTAGTAACAGGAGCTGGTTTTGAAATTGCTTCCGGAGCAACGGTAGATGTAATAACCGGAGCGGGTTTTTCTTGCGGAACAACGGGAGTCGGTTTTGTTTCAACAACAGGTCCGGTTGTTGGTTTTATTGCAGGCGCTTCTGTATTTTCAGGAGTATTTGGAGATGCCAGTGTGGGTGCAGGTGGATAATATTTATCCATTTTTGGATGTTTAGATTCACTTTGAGCCTGGCTTTGCAATGAAAATAATACAACCAAAACAAGCGTCAATTTTATTATTTTATATTGCATACAAAAACTTTTTCTTAAAGTTAATATTATTAATTCATTCAGATTGCTTTGGTAAAAAATTTTGAAAAAATTTAAACATATACGGTTAAATGCAAAGCGACCGGGCGAAAAAAATTTTCAGTAAAGAAAGAAATAAGCCTGATTCGTCTTTTCAATTTATTGAAGACAATTGAAAAGACAGGGATTTCTATATATGGTAATAATTGTAAATAATGAAATTGTTTGCGCTTATTTTTTAAGGATTGCCACTGACTGAAACTTTTGTTTTTTCAGATTTGAAAGTACACTGATTGTGTCTTTCCTTTTTGTGCTTTAAAGCAAAATAAAGGTTCGAAAAAGAAAGCTGCGACAGCATACTAATCATTTCCCTAAAAAAGAAACATCTGATGAGAAAAGAATATAAAAAAATAAAAGAAGGGCAATAATTGAAGAAATTTATTATTGTTTTGAAAGATGCAGTTGATTATTTAGAAAAAAAACCTCCTGCTTTCGCAGAAGGTTTTATTTAGAAAAAATGATTTTTATTTTTTATGAAAACAAACCGCCTTTTTTCAAAGTGCGTACGCCTTCGCCGATCTTAAATCCATTATTATAGATTTCGATCTTATAATCGCCGGTTTGAAATCTGCTGTTTTGAGACCATTCTACTTTTACAGGCTGTTTCTGTCCTTGTACATAATTGATCTGGATCTTTTTAGTAAATGGTTTTTGAACTCCATCACGGGTAGTAAAGGTGCCTGAGCCTAAAGCATCTACCTGTACCGGTTTACCATCAGGAGCAGTAATGCAGATATAAATATCTTTGGGTCCTGAAGGAGTAATCCTGTTTTCGTCTATAACAAATGAAATACTCAATTTATCAACACGTTTTGCTGTATTAGTTACTTTTTCTTTGCCACTGCTTTTTTCTTTTATTCCTTCGATAGAAAAATCTGATGCGTGCAAAGTAGAACCGATATCAATCACGGTATCTTTATGCTGGATCACCTGATTTGCAGAATCATAACTTCTTTGAACTACATCTCTTTGTTGAGTCACCACGCGGTTTGCTTCTGTCAATTGAGTATTTGCCGCTTTCAAAGAATCAATCTGGGCAGTGTATGTTTCAATATTACCTTTTAATTGTGCAATCAATCGCCTTGCTTCTGCAAGTTCGGCTTGTGTAGCATTTTTGTTATTGATGATACTTTGCACTCTTGATTTTAGTGCGTCAATATCTTTATCTTTTGTTTTCAAAAGGCTATCTGCTTTCACGTTGCTTGTTTTAAGTGCATCGAGGCGAAGTGCAGCATCATCTAACTCGCGCTGCAGCTCATTCTTGGCAGAATCGCTGTTTACAATCTGGCTGGTAAGATCCTGCTCTTTCTGGCGGGTTTTATTTTTGTCGAATATGATATAACCCCAGGTGCCGAGAAGGGCGATTACTAATATAGCAGTTAAAATATTGCGGCCACTATTGTTTTTGACCACAGTCTTTTCCCCGGGCTTTTCGCTTTCAGGAAAGTTTTCGTAACTCATGTTGTAGGTTTTTTATTTTGATTAATATTAATACGTTCTTCAAATTTCCAAAATCATGCCAAGAACCTTGCATTTTTTTATAGACGAAAAAGCAATTGAACTATATGGTTTTGAATGATTTTTTTCACAATTTAAGCAAACAAGTTATCAAAGCAATTTATTCATTATATTTTTCACACAGCTTTGAATTTTTAAAATAATTGTGCATTTTTTATTTGGTAAAAATGATTTATTTGCTGCCACATTCTTTCATTAATTCTTCATTTTTAATTTTCAATTCTTAATTGATAATTCCTGATAGTTAATGCTTAATTATACAATTCTGTACTTTTACCATACAGTAATTATTTTTTTATGAAAAAAACGTTGACCTACCAAAGAATTATCCAATATTTTTTACAGGGATTATTAATATTGGGACCAATTTCAATTACCATTTATTTTATTTATATCGTTTTTGATAAAATAGATAGCATTCTTCGTCCGGTGATCAATATTCCGGGACTTGGATTTGTAATCATCATCGCATTCGTCCTTTTTGTAGGATATGTGAGCTCCTTTTTTGTAATGGGAAGATTGCTATCATTCCTGGATAGATTTCTTGAAAAAACACCTGGCGTAAAATTATTTTATTCTTTCTTGCGTGATTTTTTTGAAGCATTTGCCGGTAATAAAAAAAAATTTACCAATAATGTTCTTGCCAATGTGGACGACACTGATATTTGGCGTGTAGGGTTTATCACGCAGGATGATATGAGTATTTTTGGAATGGAAAATTATGTAGCCGTTTATTTGCCAATGGCATATTCGGTAGCCGGAAATGTATATATTGTTCCAAAGGAAAAGATAAGGCCAATAACCGCTATCAGCGCGACTCAGACCATGAAATTTGCGGTGAGCGGCGGCGTTACCCAAACGATTTCAGATCTTCCGGGAGATCATCTCGATGAAGTTATTGTTCAATAAAAAAAAGTGATTTTGAAAAAAATTTTTCTGCTGTTTTGTTTGCTGGGAATTACAATACAATGTTTTTGCTGGGGATTTTATGCGCATAAGAAAATAAATTATTACTCCGTTTTTCTGTTGCCGCCGCAGATGCTTTTATTTTACAAGCCGCACATTGATTTCATTAAGGAACATGCAACCGATCCTGATAAAAGAAGGTATGCAGTTGCGCCGGAAGGAGCGCGCCATTTTATTGATATTGATCATTATGGAAAATATCCTTTTGAAGAATTGCCGCGAAAATGGAAAGATGCAGTTGATAAATTTGGGGCAGATACTTTAGCAACTTATGGAATTGTTCCGTGGCATATCCAGACAATGCTTAGCCGTTTGACAAAAGCATTTAAAGAAAAAAACTTTTCCTCTATTTTAAAAAACAGCGCAGAAATAGGTCATTATATTGCCGATGCACATGTTCCATTACACGCTTCAGAAAATCACAACGGCCAGCTAACGAATCAAAAAGGCATTCATGCTTTTTGGGAAAGCAGGGTGCCGGAATTGCTGGCTGATAAACGATTTGATTTTTTCATTGGTAAAGCTGAATACATAAAAGATCCGGAAAAATTTATTTGGGAAAGAGTATTGGAAAGCGCGAAAGCAGCGGATTCTGTTCTGAAATTTGAGAAGAAATTATCACTGCAATTTCCAGGTGATAAAAAATTTGCTTTTGAAAAAAGAAATAATATTATCATCAAACAATACTCATCAGATTATACAATTGCTTATGATAAAATGCTGAATGGAATGGTAGAAAGAAGAATGCGTCAAGCTATTTTTGCAATTGCCTCATTTTGGTACACTGCTTGGATAAATGCAGGCCAGCCGGATCTTTCAGTGTTATCCAAACAAAATTTTCAAGAAGCAGATTTGAAGCAATTTGAGAAATTAAATGATGATTGGAAAAACAGTAAAGCGATAAAAGGAAGAGAGCATGAGTGAGAAGAAAAATCACGAATTAAAAATTAATGGAGACAATAATAAAGCAATAAATAATGATGATCCATCTTTCATAAAATAAAAAAAGCAGCCCTTTTTGCTCTCAGGTTTATAGTAAAACAATAAATAATTGCAAAAGCTATATTAATAATAAAATATATATTTTCGTTGTAAGTTTGTTCCAATCCGTTAAGCAAGGATTACATGAATACAGTTAATATTAAATTATAGCAGATTTTAAAAAATACTTTATTTTGTTCCTTTACTATAAAAAAATCTTTACTCTTCCAAATCCTCTTTTGACAAAACAACAAACTCCAGATATTCCATTTTCTTAAAGAAATATTCTTCCTCAAATCCGGCGCTTAAAAAGATTTCTTTGTGTAAAGGATTTACATAAACAATATAAATTTTCCTCGGATTTTTTTTGAGAGATGAAAGAACATTTTTTACGACGTGCAGCATCACCACTTCATCAAATGGATTAAAGAAAAAGAAAACATTTGTGTCATTTTCAATCTTATAATCGACAGCATCACCGCAAAAAACTGTGAAATCTACAGAAGGAAAATCTGGCTTTATTTTCTCAATATTTCTTTCTGCTTCATCGCATAAAGTTTGAGAAAAATCTACACCTGATATTTTTTTAAATCCATAGTAAGCGGCCACGACCATGATTCTTCCCTTGCCGCAGCCAAAATCAACAAGATGAAAATTTGCATTTTCAGTTTTAAGAAAACCAAATGCCTCTTCGATTAAATAATAATTTGTTCCCTGGTAAATGGATGCGTGTTTGAGATTCTCACTGTTTATTTTTTGATGTTGAAGCGTATCAACTTTTATGGTATCCAGATAATATTTTTTTTCGCCTTTTATTTCATGATAAACTGTGAAAGCTGCCAGTTTTATATTCCAGTTTCTTGCAATAAAATAAAAATATTTCAGATAATAAAATGATTTCATTGAAAGAAAAAATTATGAAGTCGCGCAGTCTGAAAGCCTGATGTCTATTACCTTTAATTGAAGATTCTTTTCCCCGTTCCATTCATTTTCATCGAGGGTATAAACGATATCAATTGGCTGATTCATCTGTAATAAAGGAAATTTTTCGGCCATGTTAAAACCAATTCCTGTAAGCGTAACATTTTCATTTTTTACTACAAAACGAACGTGTTGTTCTTTTACAATTTTTGACCAGGATGTGTTCCAAACTTTTTTTGTCATAAAAACAGGCCGCATATTTTCAGGGCCGTAAGGTTCCATCTGTTCTATTATTTTGTAAAAGATTGTGTTGATATGCGTGAAACTAATTTCTGCATTGATAATTAATTCGGGAACTAATAAATAAGGATCTATGCTTAAAGAAACCACTTCTTCAAACTTTTTACTAAATGCCTCTACATTTTCAGGATGCATTGACATTCCTGCTGCGGCAAAATGGCCACCATATCCGATGAGATGTTCACGGCATGCATGGATTGCTTCATATAAATTAAAACCGGGAACGCTGCGTGCACTTCCACCAACGATTTTTTCTCCCAACGTGAGAACAACAGTCGGACGATAATATGTTTCGATCAATCTGCTTGCAACAATTCCTACCACACCTTTGTGCCAATGCGATTGAAACACAACCGTTGTTTTTCGTGAAGCCATTTCAGGATTATTTGCAATCATAGATAAGGCTTCTTCTGTAATGCTTGTATCGGCATCCTTTCTGTCTGTATTATCGCTATGAAGCATTTCTGCAAACTCCATTGCTTTTTCAAAATCATCTTCAATAAACATGCGAACTGCTTTCGTCGCATCATCCATTCTGCCCGCAGCATTTACTCTGGGAGCAATAATAAAAACCACATTATTGATTGAAAAATGATTCTCGATTTTGCTCAGTTTTATCAAGGCTTTTATTCCTGCACATGGTGCTGAATTCAAACGTTGTAATCCATAAAAAGCAAGGATGCGATTTTCACCTGTTATTGGCACAATGTCAGCACCAATAGCAGTTACAACCAAATCCAGGTAACATAAATATTCATTTTCCGGCAGATCTAACCGTTGAGCAAGAGCCATCGCCAATTTGAAGCCAACGCCACATCCGCAAAGTTCTTTGAAAGGATAATTACAATCTTTTTGTTTCGGATTTAAAATAGCATTTGCCGGTGGTAATTGATCATCAGGAAGATGATGATCACACACAATAAAATCTAATCCCAATGTGCGTGCGTATCCTATCAGTTCAACTGATTTTATTCCACAATCCAGGGAAATAATTAGGTCAAAATTATTTTCTTCTGCAAAATCAATTCCACGCTTGCTCACTCCATAACCTTCACGATATCGATGAGGAATATAAAAGCCAATCCTTTCTTCTGTATAAATTTTTTTTAAAAACCGGTACATCAATGCCACAGAAGTAGTTCCATCAACATCGTAATCGCCAAAGACCAAAATTTTTTGATCATTTCTTATTGCATACACAATTCTCTCAACCGCTTTTTCCATATCCTTCATCAAAAAAGGATCGTGAAGTTGGGAGAGCTGCGGCCTGAAATAATCTTTTGCTTTTTGAAAAGTATCAAATCCTCTTTGAACGAGGATGTTGCAAAGGGGCAAACTTATAGATAAAGACTTTTGTAACGCCTCCACTTTTGCCTGATCACTTTCCACTATTTTCCACCTTTTTTCCATAAAAATTATTAATCAGCTGATGTGCTAAGCCGGCTTATAAATCTTTTCAAAAAGGAAATTTACAGCAAACAAACAAATATCGTGATTTTAGATTTCCACATTTGTGTATCAGCAGAGCAGTTGCAACGGATTAAAATCCGTTGTTACAATTTGCATTGTTCCTATGGAACTGGCTGTTTTCAAATTTTGAGGAGAAAACGAACAAAAACCAGTTATTCTCATTTTCAAATGTTGTCATTTTAACAATTAATACTTTCTGTCCGTTGTATATCTTACCAATTCTTCAAGGCCTTTTCTAATATCACTTTCCGGAAATTCAAATAAAATTTTCAAAGCTTCATCACGATATTCGATCATTTTTTGATTTGCATAAGCAATGCCACCTGTTTCTACAACTCTCTTTAAAACATATTTAATTTTCTCCGGATTTTTATTTTCATTTTTAATAATATAAATAATTTTCCTTTTTTCAGTGGCGCTAATATTATTTAGTGTATATATTAGAGGTAAGGTTAGTTTTTTTTCTTTCAGGTCATTGCCGGTTGGTTTCCCCACATCGTCAGTTCCATAATCAAATAAATCATCTTTAATCTGGAAAGCAATACCAACCTTTTCACCAAAAGTCCTCATTAATTCTGTATCATTTTCCCTTTCGGTAGTACTCCAGGCCCCGGCTGCACACGCAGAAGCCAGCAATGATGCTGTTTTTGCACGAATGATATCAAAGTATACCTGTTCGTCAAGATTGAGACGCCTTGACTTTTCAATTTGTAGTAATT